>NZ_CP021645.1:4610000-4737500 GCF_006384975.1 Pseudomonas oryzihabitans | reverse complement strand
CCTCTACCGCACTCTAGCCAGACAGTTTTGGATGCAGTTCCCAGGTTGAGCCCGGGGATTTCACATCCAACTTATCAAGCCACCTACGCGCGCTTTACGCCCAGTAATTCCGATTAACGCTTGCACCCTTCGTATTACCGCGGCTGCTGGCACGAAGTTAGCCGGTGCTTATTCTGTTGGTAACGTCAAAACTCACAGGTATTCGCTGTAAGCCCTTCCTCCCAACTTAAAGTGCTTTACGACCCGAGGGCCTTCTTCACACACGCGGCATGGCTGGATCAGGCTTTCGCCCATTGTCCAATATTCCCCACTGCTGCCTCCCGTAGGAGTCTGGACCGTGTCTCAGTTCCAGTGTGACTGATCATCCTCTCAGACCAGTTACGGATCGTCGCCTTGGTAGGCCTTTACCCCACCAACTAGCTAATCCGACCTAGGCTCATCCAATAGCGTGAGGTCCGAAGATCCCCCACTTTCTCCCGTAGGACGTATGCGGTATTAGCGTTCCTTTCGAAACGTTGTCCCCCACTACTGGGCAGATTCCTAGGCATTACTCACCCGTCCGCCGCTGAATCGAGGAGCAAGCTCCTCTCATCCGCTCGACTTGCATGTGTTAGGCCTGCCGCCAGCGTTCAATCTGAGCCATGATCAAACTCTTCAGTTAAGTAGACTGATCGGGTTTTGAGAAAACCCTAAACTTGGCTCAGCAATCGCAAAAAACTCATGAATTCACGAGTTACTTGTGTTGCTGATAATCTTGCGACATCAGACTTATCTCACAAGCACCCACACGAATTGCTTGATTCAACTTGTTAAAGAGCAGCTGGTTGCGACCGTGTCGTCAACCGAGGCGCGCATTCTACGCTAGCCTCACATCCTGTCAAGCGTTGATTTGAACTTTTCCGTTTCAACTCAACCACTTGCACCACCGTGACCAGATCAACCGATCGCGGCAGCGGGAGGCGAATCCTACAGCATCCCAAGACGCTGTCAACCCCTCCCCTTCATTTCGTCAGCACCCTGGGGTGAAGACCTAATGGCAAGGACTCCGTAGACTCCTCGCCCGACTCAGACCTAAGTGCTTGATTTTCAAGCCCTTCAGCGTCTGCGCCGGAAGTGGGGCGCATTATAGGGGAGTTTCGGAGCAGGTCAACACTTATTTTACAGCTGCGTTACAGCGGATCAGTTCGGCCATGTCCTTGACGGCCTGCTTGAAGCCAACGAAGACTGCCTGGGCCACGATGGCGTGACCGATGTTCAGCTCGTTGATACCGGGCAGCGCCGCTATCGGCTGGACGTTATGGTAGTGCAGACCATGGCCGGCATTGACGACCAGTCCGAGACCTTTCGCGAATTCGACCGCCTTCGCTAGACGCTGAAGTTCGCTGGCCTGCTCTTCCAGGGTCGTTGCCTCGGCATAGCGCCCGGTATGCAATTCGATCACCGGGGCGCCACTGTCCTTGGCGGCCTGAATCTGCGCCAGATCGGGATCTATAAAGAGGGAGACTTCCGAATCGGGCAGCGTAGCGATGGCGTCGCGGATGCGCTTGAGCTGACCGCACACTTCCAGACCGCCTTCGGTAGTCAGTTCTTCCCGGCGCTCGGGCACCAGGCAGACGTGCTCGGGACGTATCTCCCGGGCGAACGCCAGCATTTCTGGTGTCACCGCGATTTCGAGGTTCATCCGAGTTTGCAGGAGCTCGCGCAGCAGCCTTACATCCCGCTCCTGGATGTGACGACGATCTTCACGCAGATGCAGGGTGATGCCATCGGCGCCAGCCTCTTCGGCATCCAACGCCGCCTTGACTGGATCGGGATAGCGCGTACCTCTGGCTTGGCGCAGGGTGGCGACATGATCAATGTTGACGCCCAACAGAACACGACGAAGCTCATTCATGGCTGGATTCACTTGGCTTGGCGAACAATTCGCGACTCATCAGGGGTTTGCTGCCCAGGTGGGGAGCCAGGGCTTGGCGCATCAGGCGCTTGGCCGCTCGAACAACGGTAGGATCGTCCCACTCCCCTCGCTCGAGCGCCAGGATTTCAGCGCCGGCCAGGCAGCCTGGCCGGACTTCGTCCACGGCTTCGAATCCCTGATCCGGAAGAAAACGATACAGGCGCTGCGCCTCGATGGCTTGGCCATCCAGGGCTTGGGTAAGGGAGAAGCCGTAGCCGAGCAGATCGAGCAGACGCCACTCGAAGGTACGCAACAGGGGCTCGACGGGGCGCCCCTGAGCCAAGGCCGCAAGGGTCAGGCCATAAAGCTCGAAGAGCGCCGGGTAAGGATCCTCGGCGGGCAGTAGCCGTACCAGCAACTCATTCAAATAGAAGCCACTGAACAACGCCTGCCCCTGGAGCAGATAAGGCGGCGCCAGGGCGGCCACCTTTTGCAGGTTCTTCAGCTCGCCTCGGCCAGCGACATGGGCTTCGAGGGGAATGAAGGGTCTGGCCAGACTGCCGGAGCGTGAACGGGCGGCGCGCAATACCGTGCGTATCCGGCCAAAGGCGCCGAATACGTCGACCAGCGCGCTACTTTCCCGATAGGGGCGTGAATGCAGGACGAACAGCGGCTCGGACGCCTGCATCATCGCTAGAGGTCGGAGTAACCCAGGGAGCGCAGGGCGCGCTCGTCATCGGACCAGCCGCCTTTGACCTTGACCCAGAGGTTGAGCATCACCTTGGCATCGAACAGGGTTTCCATATCCTGGCGAGCTTCCTGGCCGATCCGCTTGATACGCTCACCGGCCTGGCCGATGAGGATCTTCTTCTGGCCATCGCGCTCGACCAGGATCAGACCGTGGATGTGGAGCACCCCGTTCTCGTACTTGAATTCTTCGATCTCAACAGCGACCTGGTAGGGCAACTCGGCGCCGAGCTGACGCATAATCTTTTCGCGGATCAGCTCCGCCGCCAGGAAGCGACTGGAACGGTCGGTGATCTGGTCTTCGGGGAAGAAATGCTCCCCTTCCGGCAGACGCTCGGCGACCAGTTCCTCGAGCGCCTCGAGGTTGTGGCCGTGTTGCGCGGAGATGGGAATCAAGACGGCTTCCGGCAATTGCTCCTGCAGCCATTGCAAGTGCGGCAACATGTCGGCCTTGTCTTCCAGACGATCCATCTTGTTGACGGCGAGCAGTACCGGGCACTTCACGAAGCGTACCCGCTCCAGAACCATCTGGTCCTCGTCGGTCCAGCGGGTGCGATCGACCACGAACACCACGACATCGACGTCACGCAGCGCAGTGACGGCAGTCTTGTTCATAAAGCGATTGAGCGCCTTCTGGTTTTCCTTGTGCAGGCCAGGCGTGTCCACATAGATGGTCTGCACCTCGCCCTCGGTCTTGATGCCGAGCATGTTGTGGCGAGTGGTCTGCGGCTTGCGCGAGGTGATGGCCAGCTTCTGCCCGAGGATATGATTGAGCAGGGTGGACTTGCCGACATTGGGACGGCCGACGATGGCCACGTAGCCGCACCGCGGTGCCTTCAGCTCATCATTCATGACCATTCTCCACGCCCAAGGCGATCAAGGCCGCCGAGGCAGCTATCTGTTCGGCAATGCGGCGACTGGCGCCCTGCCCCGTCGTCTTCTCGCTCAGCATCGCGACCTCGCATTCGACGAAGAACACTCGGCAATGCGGCTCTCCTTCGATAGCGACCACTTCGTAGCGCGGCAGCTCGCAAGCCCGCGCCTGCAGAAATTCCTGCAGCCGAGTTTTCGGATCCTTGTTGGTATCCACCGGCGTCAGCTCGCGCAGTTGCGGACCGAGCCAGGCCATGACCCGCTCCTTGACCGCGTCCATGCCGGTATCCAAATAGATGCCGCCAATCAGGGCTTCCATGGCATCGGCGAGGATGGATTCGCGGCGGAAGCCACCGCTCTTCAATTCACCGGAGCCCAGCCGCAGGTAGTCGCCCAGCTCGAAGCTACGGGCGAGCAGGGCCAGGGTCTCCCCCTTCACCAATTTTGCCCGCAGGCGGGACAACTGACCTTCACGGGCCTGGGGAAAATGTTCGTAGAGGGCTTCGCCGATGATGAAGTTGAGGATGGCGTCGCCGAGGAATTCCAGGCGTTCGTTGTTACGACCCGCGAAACTGCGATGCGTAAGGGCGAGCAGCATCAGGTCCGGGTCCTGGAAGGTATAACCCAGCCGACGCTCGAGGCGATCTAGAGATAAAGTCACGGGAGATTTATACGGAAATCACGGTTGAAACGAACGACCAGATCGATGTTGCGGATCAGGTGTTCACGTTTTTCATAGTCGAGGTGGATCTGCAGATGATTACCGTCGGCTTCGACGCGCATGGCCTTTTGCAGATCGAGATCACGGATGTCATTCACCTGCATTCCCTTACCCACATAGCTGTAGACGTCGGACACGCTGCGAATCTGGTTATCGGGGTTGGTGCCGATGGATTCGATGACCTTGGTCAGAGCATTGTAGTCCAGGTAATCGGGAATGAGCTTGAATGCCGTACTGGCCAGGAAGGCGATGATGCAGAGTGCGAGCAGACCGCCCAGAAACGACAGCCCCTGCTGACGCGACGGAAGGGAACGCACACTGCGATCAGTCATCGGATGATACCTACGCGAGACAGGGTGGGCATATGCTGCAGCTTGGGCTCCGGCCAGCTCAACCAGATGGCGAAGGCCTTGCCGACGATATTGCGATCCGGAACCATGCCCTGCAAATCCTTCGAAATGCTGGGGTCGTCCCAGTAACGGCTGTCGTTGGAGTTGTCGCGGTTGTCGCCCATCATGAAGTAGTGACCGGCAGGTACCTTCCACTCGCGGGTAGGCCCGCTGTAGCGGCTGTCTTCCAGGCGGATCAGGTGCTGCGCCTTGCCCAGTTGTTCGCGGTAGAGCTTGACGCTGCCCAGGGAACCGGGCTCTTCGCCGACCAGTTGCCGGGGAACCAGCTCGCCATTGATATAGAGCTGCTTGTCGCTGGTGTAACGGACGGTGTCGCCGGGTATGCCGATCACCCGTTTGATGTAGTTGACGCTGGGATCGCTGGGATAGCGGAAGACCATGACGTCGCCACGCTGCGGATCACCCACCGGAATGACCTTGAGGTCGGCTACCGGTAGGCGGATGCCATAGGCGAACTTGTTCACCAGGATGAAATCGCCCACTTCGAGCGTCGGGATCATGGAGCCCGAAGGGATCTGGAAAGGCTCGACCAGAAAGGATCTCAGGATCAGGACGATGGCCAGGACGGGAAAGAAAGACTTCCCGTACTCGACCAGGGCCGGTTCCTTGTTGAGTTGCGACAGCACCGTCGGATCCGGCTCACTGACCTGCTGACCGTAGGTCTGGATCGCCTTGCGACGGCGCGGTGCGAGCACAAGCAGATCGATGAGCGCCAGGGCGCCACAGATGGCGACGGCGAGTACCAACAGCAAAGGGAAGTTGAAAGACATGGGCTTTAGCTGTCCACCTTGAGCACGGCCAAGAAGGCCTCCTGAGGAATCTCTACGCTACCGACCTGTTTCATGCGCTTCTTACCCGCCTTCTGCTTTTCCAGCAGCTTGCGCTTACGGGAGACGTCACCGCCGTAGCACTTGGCCAAGACGTTCTTGCGCAACGCCTTGACGGTGGTACGGGCGACGATCTGGCCGCCGATGGCGGCCTGGATCGCCACGTCGAACATCTGCCGCGGAATCAGTTCTTTCATCTTTTCGGTCAGGGCACGACCCTTGTAGTGCGCCTTGTCCCGGTGAACGATCAGCGCCAGGGCGTCGACCTTCTCGCCATTGATGAGCACATCGAGCTTGACCAGGCTGGCGGCTTCGAAGCGATCGAAGCTGTAGTCCAGCGAAGCATAACCGCGGCTCACCGACTTCAGGCGATCAAAGAAGTCCAGTACCACCTCGTTCATCGGCAGATCGTAGCTGACCTGCACCTGGCTGCTGAGGAACTGCATGTCGCGCTGGACGCCACGCTTCTCGATGCACAGGGTGATGACGTTGCCCAGATGCTCCTGGGGCACCAGGATATTGGCGCGGACGATGGGTTCACGCATTTCGGCGACGGAGGCCAGGTCAGGCAGCTTCGACGGGTTGTCGACGTAGATGATGCTGCCGTCCTTGAGCACCACCTCGAAGACCACGGTCGGCGCGGTGGTGATGAGGTCGAGATCGTATTCCCGCTCCAGGCGCTCCTGGATGATCTCCATGTGCAGCATGCCGAGGAAGCCGATACGGAAGCCGAAACCCAGGGCCTCGGAGCTTTCCGGCTCGTATTGCAGGGCCGCATCGTTGAGGGTGAGCTTTTGCAGGGCTTCGCGGAAATCCTCGAAGTCGTCGGAGCTGACCGGGAACAGACCGGCGTAGACCTGCGGCTTGACCCGCTGGAAGCCCGGTAGCATGGCCACGTCCGGGGTGGCGCTGAGGGTCAGGGTGTCACCAACCGGCGCGCCGAGGATTTCCTTGATGCCGGCGATGATGAAGCCCACTTCGCCAGCCTTGAGATCGGGCATCTCGGTGTGCTTGGGCGAGAAGACGCCGACGCTGTCGACCTGGTGCACCTTGCCGGTGGACTTGACCAGGATCTTGTCGCCTTTCTTGACCCGACCGTGCTTGACGCGCACGAGCGACACGACGCCCAGGTAGTTGTCGAACCAGGAGTCGATGATCAGCGCCTGCAACGGTGCGTCGATCTCGCCTTCCGGCGGTGGAATGACCTTGACCAGCTGTTCGAGCACCTCGGGCACGCCCATGCCGCTCTTGGCGCTGCAGGGGACGGCGTCGGTGGCATCGATGCCGATGATGTGCTCGATCTCGGCCTTGACCTTTTCCGGCTCGGCCTGGGGCAGGTCCATCTTGTTCAGGACCGGCATGACCTCGAGGCCCTGCTCGATGGCGGTGTAGCAGTTGGCAACCGACTGGGCTTCCACGCCCTGCCCCGCGTCCACCACCAGCAGCGCGCCTTCGCAGGCGGCCAGGGAGCGGCTGACTTCGTAGGTGAAGTCGACGTGACCGGGGGTATCGATGAAATTGAGCTGGTAGGTCTTACCGTCTTCGGCCTTGTAGTACAGCGTGACGCTGTGGGCCTTGATGGTGATACCGCGCTCGCGCTCGAGATCCATGGAATCCAGGACCTGGGCCTCCATTTCCCGGTCGCTCAAACCACCACAGATCTGGATGAAGCGATCCGCAAGGGTCGACTTGCCGTGATCGATGTGGGCGATGATGGAGAAATTGCGGATATGGCTCAGATCACTCACGAATCAGCACTCGAATAGCCAGCGGCGGAACATCCGCCGGGAAAATAGCGAGGGAGTTTACCTGAATGCGGCAAACAAGGGGACTCGCGCCGTTCGAGCGGACAAAAAGAAGGGGCAGTCGCCTGCCCCTCTTTTCCTACCTGTCGTTATTTGTTCGGTAGTTTAAAGGTGATGAAGCTGGCGCGTCCGTCACGCATGACACGCATGGAGATCGACCGGCTGGTGGGCAGCGACGAGGCGATCTTGTCGAAGGACTTGGCCGAATCCACCGGCTGGTTGTCCAGATGGGTGATGACATCCCCCGGACGCAGGCCGATAGCAGCCGCCGGACCGGTATCGCTGACATCCTTGATCACCACGCCACCCGTGATATCGAGATCCTTCTTCTGCTCGGCGCTGAGGGAGGCGACAGCAAGGCCCAGACGATTGCTGGAAAGGCTGGAGCCCGGCTCACCATTGGCGGCGACGCTATCGTCCTTGGGCATGTCGCCCACGATGATATTCAAGGTCTGACGCTTGCCGTCACGGATGATTTCCATGTCAGCCTTGGCGCCCGGCTTGAGGTTGCCAACCAGGTGCGGCAGATCGGCCGATTCCTCGATCTTCTGGCCATTAACCGAGAGGATGACATCGCCAACCTTGATCCCACCCTTGGCCGCAGGACCATTGTCGAGTACCTGGGCGACCAGCGCGCCGGCCGGACGATCAAGACCGAAGGACTCGGCAAGACCTTTGTCGACTTCCTGGATGACCACGCCCAACCAGCCACGGCTGACTTTGCCGTCGGTACGCAATTGGTTGGCCACATTCATGGCGACGTCGATCGGGATGGCGAAGGACAGGCCCATGAAGCCGCCCGAGCGGGTGAAGATTTGCGAGTTGATCCCGACCACTTCACCCTTGAGGTTGAACAACGGGCCACCGGAGTTGCCCGGGTTGATGGCGACGTCGGTCTGGATGAAGGGCACATAGCTTTCGTTGGGCAGGCTGCGGCCCTTGGCGCTGACGATGCCCGCGGTGACCGAGTGATCGAAGCCGAAGGGCGAGCCGATGGCCAGCACCCATTCCCCAACCTTGAGGTTATCGGAGTTGCCGATCTTCAGCGTCGGCAGGTTCTTGGCGTCGATCTTGAGCAAGGCGACGTCGGTGCGTGGATCGGCACCGACCAGCTTGGCCTTGTACTCGCTACGATCCGAAAGCCGGACGAGAATTTCGTCCGCGTCGGCGACCACGTGGTTATTGGTCAGGATGTAGCCGTCCGGCGAAATGATGAAGCCGGAACCCAGGGATTGCGCCTGCTCTTGCTTGCCACGCGGACCGCGCGGTGCCTGCGGAATGCTGCGTTCGAAGAATTCGCGGATGCCGGGGGGTAGGCCATCCAGATCTGGCATGCCAGCGGTGGCGCGCCCCTCAGGTAGCTTCTGCCGGGTGCTGATGTTGACTACCGCAGGAGAGGCCGCCTCGACCAAGCCGGTGAAATCGGGCAAATCAGCCCGGGCGGCGGCTGCCAGCCCCATCAGCCAAAGGCCCATCAGGGCAGCTGTATAATGTTTGAAATTGCGCATGCGCATGCAGCTCCACTTTAATCCAGTAACGTGAACTCATCGTTGGCGGCCTGCTCTCGCTTCATGACGAGCACAGTCCCTGACGACTGGCAGCAGAAATACCACGCCCTTGCTGAACGATAGCTTTCGTTGGATTTTGTGGGGGTATGAGAATATCCGGCCGCAAAAAAACGGCGACCGGACGGTGGGTCCGGTCGCCGTTTCGAGGCGAAGCCAATAAATCAACGCTGAGCAGGAGTTTCCTGCTTCACACCCGCGGCAGACTGGTCGACTTTGTTGTCGGCAGCGGCCTTGGTGCTTTCTTCGCTGAAGCTGGCCAGCACCGCCGGGCTACGCGCCGGTTGCGGTGCGGTCAGCTGGCTGGGTGCCTGCTGAGCCAGACCCTGGGTGGCGACGTCGGACTGGTTGTACATCCGCACGCCTGCCAATACGGCAAAGGTGACGGAAGCGGCAACCGCGACCCGACCGAGGCTCGCCCAGCGGCTCTTGGCAGCCGGTGCGACCGCAGCAGCCACAGGGGCGGCAGCAACGTCGTCACGTTCCAGCGTGCTGGTGACACCCTTGGCGATGTCCAGGTTGGGCATCATGGGTTCGCCACGGATCACGGCACTGACCATGGCATAACGCGACCAGGTGGCGCGCAGTTCTGGATCCTTGCTGACCTCGGACAGAACACGCCGGGTTTCGAATTCGTCCGCTTCGTTATCCATAACAGCGGACAGGGATTCCAGCAGGGCTTCACGACTCATACGTATTACCTCTCTAAAAGCTGTCGTCGCTGTCTATGCATCACGCAGCAGAGGCTGCAATGCTTTGTCTATCGCTTCCCGAGCACGGAAGATCCGTGACCGGACCGTTCCCACGGGACATTGCATGACGTTCGCAATGTCCTCGTAGCTCAGACCCTCGAACTCACGAAGGGTCAGCGCAGTACGCAGATCTTCCGGGAGTTGCTGGATGGTACGGTGCACGGTGGCCTCGATCTCATCCCGCAAAAGAGACCGCTCTGGGGATTCGATATCCTTTAGAGCGTGGTCACCTTCATAAAATTCCGCATCTTCGGCGCTGACGTCGCTGTCCGGTGGACGACGACCCCGGGCAACCAGATGGTTCTTCGCCGTGTTGATGGCGATGCGATAAAGCCAGGTGTAGAAAGCACTGTCCCCGCGGAAGTTCCCGAGCGCTCGATAAGCCTTGATAAAAGCTTCCTGAGCGACGTCCTGGGCTTCCTGGGTGTCGTGTACGAAACGGACGATGAGACCGAGGATCTTGTGCTGATACTTGAGCACGAGAAGATCGAAGGCGCGTTTATCACCACGCTGCACACGCTCGACGAGCTGCTGATCCTGCTCCTGCGTCGGCAGGACCGGTTTGCTGTCCTTGGCTTGCAGTTCGGTATCGTCCTTGCTTTCACTCTCGAGGCGTGCTGCTAGACTGGGCTGTTGCACGAAAGTTCTCCCCTCCACAGCAGTTGATGAGCGAGCATTTAATTGCTGCTGATCGCTCCTGGGTATTGCTAATTAGCTTGGCAGACGTCCCATGCTCGTTCTAGGCGTTCCGGCCGCACGAATGGGCAATTATCTGTACATAGACCGCGCTCCCGGGCCCCTAGTTCCCTGGTCAACGCTTGGGTGGCTATGCCATCAGCCCCCTTGTTCCTATACTCGCGCTCCCGGCGAGAAGGAAACGACATGGCGCGTCATCTGGAATTCGATGTCCTGGTAATCGGCAGTGGCGCGGCAGGCCTGACGCTCGCCCTCAATTTACCGGCGACACTGTCGATCGCAGTCTTGAGCAAGGGCGAACTGGCCCATGGCTCGACGTACTGGGCGCAGGGCGGCGTCGCCGCCGTACTGGATGAAGGCGACACCGTCGAAGCTCATGTACAGGATACCCTAGTCGCGGGCGCCGGGTTGTGCGACGAGGAAGCCGTGCGCTTCACCGTGGAGCACAGCCGCGAAGCCATGCAGTGGCTGATCGACCAGGGCGTGCCCTTCACCCGCGAGTCCGTCGAGGGCAAGGGCGGCCTGGGCTTCCATCTCACCCGCGAAGGGGGGCACAGCCATCGCCGGATCATCCATGCCGCGGACGCCACCGGCATGGCGATCTTCGACACCCTCCTGCGCACCGCCGAAGGCAGGCCCAACATCCAGTTGTTGAGCCAACGCGTGGCGGTGGATCTGATCACCACGGAAAAACTCGGCAGACCCGGCTCACGCTGCCTGGGCGCCTATGTGCTCGATCGGACCAGCGGTCAGGTGGACACCCTGCACGCACGCTTTACCGTGTTGGCGACGGGCGGCGCCAGCAAGGCGTATCTCTATAGCACCAACCAGGACAGCGCCAGTGGCGACGGTATCGCCATGGCCTGGCGGGCGGGTTGCTCGGTGGCGAACCTGGAGTTCAACCAATTCCACCCGACCTGTCTCTACCACCCCCACGCCCGGAGCTTCCTGGTTACCGAGGCCCTGCGCGGCGAGGGCGCGGTGTTGCGGCTGCCGGATGGCGAGCGCTTCATGCCGCGCTTCGACGAGCGCGCCGACCTGGCGCCGCGGGACGTGGTGGCGCGGGCCATCGACCACGAGATGAAGCGCCTGGGTATCGACTGCGTCTTTCTCGATATCAGCCACAAGCCGGCCGACTTCATTCAGGAACACTTTCCCACGGTGTACGGCCGCTGCCTGGAACTGGGCATCGATATCACCCGTGATCCGATTCCGGTGGTACCGGCGGCGCACTACACCTGCGGCGGCGTACGCGTCGACGAGCACGGACGCTCGGATCTCGCCGGCCTCTACGCCATCGGCGAAACGAGCTGTACCGGGCTGCACGGTGCCAATCGCATGGCGAGCAATTCGCTGTTGGAATGCTTCGTCTACGCGCGCTCGGCGGCGCTGGACATCCAGGCGCAACAGGCCCGGGTAGAGATGCCCCGCGACCTGCCCGACTGGGACGCCAGCCAGGTGACGGACTCCGACGAGGACGTGGTGATCGCCCACAACTGGGACGAATTGCGCCGATTCATGTGGGACTATGTCGGCATCGTGCGCACCACCAAGCGTCTGGTCCGCGCCCGGCATCGCGTCCGCCTGCTGATGGACGAGATCGACGAGTTCTATAGCAACTACAAGGTCAGCCGCGATCTGATCGAGCTGCGCAACCTGGCGCAGGTGGCGGAGTTGATCATCGAGAGCGCCCTCGCCCGCCGGGAAAGCCGCGGCTTGCACTTCACCCTGGACTATCCGCAGACCGACGAGCACGCCCAGGACACTATTCTGGTACCGCGAACCGGCGGGGCGCGAAGCGAAGCCTGACGCGCAGGCGGCGATGGGCAGCCGCGGACAGGCTGTCCCGGGCGATGCACAGACTGCGGGTACCTCTTTCGCCGGGCAGGCGATAACGCAGGACGATGAGCAGCGGCAGGGCCAGGCTATCCGGGCGCAACTGGACGCCGCGCCAACCCCTGGCCGGGGACCAAAGCTGCCAGCCCTCGGCAGCGTGGCGCAGGCGCCGCGGAATCTCGGGATGCCCCTGCTGGAGTTGGCGATAGCGGACGCGGTGCCACGACCAGAGCACGAGCAGCGTCAGGAGGGCTGCGAGGGTCCAGGGCAGCGCGGCCAACCAGAGACTGACCAGCGCGACGACCGCGACCAGCGCATGCAGCCGCAGGAGCGTCGGCGAGGCGCTCCAGGTGCATTCGAAGGGCTCAAGCCGGCTGGACACGGTCCAGAATCATGCGCACGATGATTCGCAGGTCGGCGTCGTCCGGCTCGCCGCGCTGCATGAACCAGTGGAACATGTCCTGGTCCTCGCATTCGAGCAGCTTGCGATAACGGGCCTGATCCTCGGCGCCGAGCGAGGAATAGACCTCCTGGACGAAGGGCACCAGCAGCACATCCAGTTCGAGCATGCCGCGACGGCTATGCCAGTACAGTTTCTTGAGTTCGGTAGCTTCGGTACTCATGGGGACTCCTGCGACAATCGGCGCAGTATAAGCGCGAAGCGCCCCGCCGCGCAGTGCGCCTGACATTCCACCCCGGCGAGCCTATGATGAGCGGCTTCACACGACACGGAGCTGCAGCCGCAATGGCCGACTCGCCGTATTTCTGCCGCTTGACCCACGAAGGCGTCCTGGCCATCCGCGGGGTCGATGCGACCAAGTTCCTGCAAGGGCAGGTCACCTGTAATCTCAATTATCTCGCTGACGACCAGGCAGGCCTTGGCGGCCGCTGTACGCCCAAGGGGCGCCTGGTATCGAGTTTCCGCATCGTCAAGCAGCCCGATGGCTATTTGCTGGCGATGGCCCGGGAACTGGTCGAGCCACAACTGGCGGACCTGAAGAAGTACGCCGTCTTCTCCAAATCGGTGCTCGCCGACGAAAGCGCCCAATGGCAACGCCTGGGTCTGAATGCTGCCGGTTTCGCCAGCGCCTATCCCGACGTCGCCCTGGCCGAACAGGCCAATGGCGTGGCGTCGATCACCGGCGGCTTCGCCATTCGCTTGGAAGATGGCCGCGTCGAAGCCTGGCTCGCGGCGGACGCAGCGGCACCCGAATTACCGGAGGAGTCCCTCGACGTCTGGCTGCTGGCCCAGGTGCGGGCCGGGGTGGGCCAGGTATTCGGGGCAACCCGCGAGATGTTCGTGCCGCAGATGATCAATCTGCAGGCGCTGGACGGCGTGAGCTTTCGCAAGGGCTGCTACACCGGCCAGGAAATCGTCGCGCGTATGCAGTATCTGGGCAAGCTCAAGCGGCGTCTCTACCGTCTGGCCAGCAGCGGCCCAGCGCCCGCGGTGGGTACGGAGTTGTTTTCCCCGGTCCATGGCAGTAGCGTGGGTGAGGTGGTACTCGCAGCGTCTAGCACCGAAGATTGCGAGTTGCTGGCCGTGCTCCAGGGCGATGCCGTGGAGGATGGGCGTATCACTCTGGGCAGCTCGGACGGAGCAAACTGCCGTTTACTCGATTTGCCCTACTCACTCGATAGCGATCGTGAAATAAAACGCTGAAGGTCGGGATTGCCTTCCGCGCTACTACACAGGTATGTCATGACTCCTCTTGCTGAAAAAGTTGTCCAGGATCTCCTTCACGCGATAGACACCGATCGTGTGGTGTTGCCCACCCTACCGGAGGTGGCGCTGAAGGTGAGAGAGGCAGCCGAGGACCCTAACGTCGGTGTCACCGAACTGAGCCGGGTGATCGCCATGGACGCGGCCCTCACGGCCCGCCTGATCAAGGTGGTGAACAGCCCGCTGCTGCGCACCAACAAGGAGATCACCGATCTGCAGATGGCCGTCGGCCGCCTGGGCATCAACTACACCGCGAATCTGGCCACGGGCCTGGCCATGCAGCAGATGTTCCAGGCCACCAGCGACGCCGTGGACCGCAAGATGCGCGAGGTCTGGAGCCAGGGCACCGAGATCGCCGCCATCAGTCATGCGCTGTGCAAGAAGTACACCCGTCTCATGGCCGATCGCGCCCTGCTGGCGGGTCTTGTGCACCAGATCGGCGTGCTGCCGATCCTGACCTATGCCGAAGAACAGGAAGAGTTGCTGGCCAACGCCATCACCCTCGACCAGGTGACGGCGCGCATCCACCCGCAGATTGGCGAGCGCATCCTCAAGACGTGGGACTTCCCCGCAGATATCGCCTGTGTGCCGCAAGAGCATCTGGCCCTGCAGCGGCAGCCAGCGGCGGCGGACTATGCCGATATCGTGCAGGTCGCTGCCCTGCTACACGCCGTGCGTCAGGGGCAGGTACAGGACGCTGCGATAGCCACCTTTCCCGCCGCCATCCGCCTGGGTTTGAACAACCAGCCGGATCTGCAACAGGATCCGGCGTTCTGGGAGGCGGTGGAAGGTTCGCGGACCTTGCTTGGCTAGTGTGGTGTTTCAGAAGTTCGCGCAAGAATTGGCGAGTGATTTTTGTTCCTGGGCCAGGCGCCGCGACGAGTCATAGCAGGGCTATGGCGAGGAGTGGCAACGCCGTCCCAGGGCGGTCCGCCGCTGCGGGCAAAAAGCGCCGCCAAAATTGTGTAGATAACTTCTGAAACACCACACTAGGTTCTAGGCTTCCACGACGGGGAACTCCACCCGTACCCGCAACCCACCCAGGGCCCCATCCAGCAACTGGATACGGGCCCGGTGGGCGGCACAGATCTCGCCGACGATGGCGAGGCCCAGACCGGCACCGCCGGACTGCGGATCCAGCCGCTGAAAGCGCTCGAACACCTTGGTCCGGGCGTTGGCCGGAATGCCGGGGCCGTCGTCCTCGACTTCCAATACCGCCGGCGCCAGCACCCGCACGACGATGTTGCCGTCCGGCCGACTGTGCGCCAGGGCGTTTTCCACCAGATTGCAAAGCAGCTCGTTGAGCAGGGTGGGTTCGCCGATCACCATGCCCTTGGCGAAGGGCTCGAAGGCCAGGGCGACCCCCTTGGCATGGGCCAGGGGCGCCAGCGCCATGGCCAGCTCCCGTGCTAACTCGCTAAGCTCCAGGCGCTCGGCGCCGCCCTCGGCGATGGCCTGGGCGCCGCTTTCGATGCGGGCAAGAGAAAGCAGCTGATTGGCCAGGCGAGCGAGGCGGTCGGTGCTGGTGCGTGCCTCTTCCAGCGTGGCGTACCAGGCCTGGGCATCCTTCTCGCGTAGCCCCAGTTCGACCCTGGCCTTGATCGCCGCCAGGGGGGTACGCAATTCGTGAGAGGCATTGGCGATGAAATCGGCCTGGCGTTCGAACAGGCGCCGCAATCTCAGGGTGAAACCTTCCAGGGCATGCACCAGCGGCAGCAGCTCCTGGGGTGCACGAACATCGGGCAGGGGCCGCAGATCGTCGACGCCCCGCTCCTCCACCGCCTGGCGCAGGCGTTCCAAGGGGCGCAGGGCGGCGCCAACCGCCATCCACACCAGCAGGATGGCACCCAGCCCCATCAGGCCCAGCCGGATCAGGGTGTCGGTGAGCAGGCTGCGGGCCACATCCTCACGCGCCTCGGAGGTCTCGGCGACGCGGATCTCGGCCATGCCGGTGAGATCGGGCTCGCTGACGGGCTGGGCCAGACTGACCACCCGCACGTCCTTGCCGCGATAGGTGCTGTTGTAGAAGCGCGCCAGGGCGGGATAGTCGCGGGTCAGGCCGGCATCGGCCGGGGGCGGCGGAATATCCTCGTAGCCGGAGATCAACCGTCCCTGGGTATCGAGCACCTGATAGAAGATGCGACCGACATTGTCGTAGGCGAAGTTGTCCAGGGCGATATAGGGTACGTCCGCGCGCAGGGTGCCATTGCTGGCCGAGAGGCCGGCGGCGATGGTGCGGGCCGACGCCAGCAGGGTGCGGTCGTAGGCGACGTCGGCCAGACGCCGGCCATTGAGATAGGCGGCCAGGCTGCTGATCGCCAGGACCACCGCCAGCAGCACGACCAGCCGCAGCAGCAGTCGACCACGCAGGCTACCGGTCGCGCTGAGCGCTTCAGCCATGCTGTTCTTCCAGCAGATAGCCCAGGCCACGGAAGGTCACGATGCGCACGGCCCCGGCTTCGAGCTTCTTGCGCAGGCGATGCACATAGATCTCGATGGCTTCGGGACTGGCTTCCTCGTCCAGGCCGAACACCTGAGCGGCCAGTTGCTCCTTGCTCATGACCCGACCGGGCCGGGCGATGAGCGCGGCCAGTACCGCATGCTCACGGGAAGTGAGCGACAGCGCCTCCTCGCCCAGAATGAAGCGGGAGGTGTTGAGATCGTAGACCAACGGACCGCAGCGCTGCTGGCGGTCGCCACCCAGCACGCTGCGACGCAGCAGGGCCTTGACCCGCGCTTCCAGCTCGGTGAGTTCGAAGGGCTTGGCCAGGTAGTCGTCGGCGCCCAGGTTGAGCCCCTGGACCCGGTCCTTCACCTCGCCACGGGCGGTGAGCATCAGCACCGGCAGGCGATCACCGCGCTCGCGCAGCCGGGCCAATACCTCGAAGCCATCCAGCCGGGGCAGGCCGACGTCGAGGATGGCCAGGGCGTAGCTTTCGCTCTGCAGGGCCAGGTCCGCCGCGACGCCATCGGTGAGCAGATCGACGTTGAGCCCGGCACTCTTGAGTGCCTGGGCGACGCTTTCGGCCAGGGGCGGATGGTCTTCGACCAAGAGGATGCGCACGCTGCTTGCTCCCGCTGAAAAGTCGGGAGTTTACCGGGATCCGGTCGAGCTGACCCCTGGCCGGAAGCTCGTAATCGTCACCTTTCATCACTGAAAGGCTGTTGAAAGCTTGGCGATCTAGAGTGAAAGGTAGCGGTTGCAAAACCGCCCGATGCTTGCCCAAGCGCCACCCCTGGTCGGCCAACAACAATAACAAGCGGAACGACATCCATGCTCGCCCTCGTGCAGCTTCTCGTGCTTCCCCATCAGCTCTCCGAACGATCGCCGCCCTGGCGAGCTTGAGCCGTGTCCGCCTGTCAGCTTCTGAAATAACAACAAAAGGAAGACGTCGATGAGCACCACCTTGCGCACCCTCACCCTGACCCTGGCCGCTTCACTGCTGCTGTCCGCCCAGGTCATGGCCGAACCCAAACGTCCCGAGTGCATCGCCCCGGCTTCTCCCGGCGGCGGTTTTGACCTCACCTGCAAACTGGCGCAGAGCGGCCTGGTGGAAGCCAAGCTGCTGGACAAGCCCATGCGCGTGACCTACATGCCCGGTGGCGTGGGCGCGGTGGCCTACAACACCGTGGTGGCTCAACGTCCGGCCGATGGCGACACCATCGTCGCCTTCTCCAGCGGTTCGCTACTGAACCTGGCCCAGGGCAAGTTCGGGCGCTTCGACGAAAAGGCCGTGCGCTGGCTGGCCGCCATCGGTGCCAGCTACGGCGCCATCGCGGTCAAGGCCGATTCGCCCTACAAGACCCTGGGTGATCTGGTCGAGGCGCTGAAGAAGGACCCGAGCAAGGTGGTGATCGGCTCCGGCGGTACCGTCGGCAGCCAGGACTGGATGCAGACGGCGCTGATCGCCAAGGCCGCCGGCATCAATCCAAAGGACCTGCGCTACGTGGCTCTGGAAGGCGGCGGCGAGATCGCCACGGCCTTGCTGGGTGGCCACATCCAGGTCGGCAGCACCGATATCTCCGACTCCATGCCCCATGTCGAGGCCGGCAACATGCGGCTCCTGGCGGTGTTCGCCGAGAAGCGTTTCGACGAGCCGGCGATGAAGGACATCCCGACTGCTCGCGAGCAGGGCTACGACATCGTCTGGCCGGTGGTGCGCGGCTTCTATGTCGGCCCGAAGGTCACCGACGAGCAGTACAACTGGTGGAAAGCCAGCTTCGACAAGCTGCTGGCCTCCGAGGACTTCGCCAAGCTGCGTGACCAGCGCGAACTCTTCCCCTTCGCCATGACCGGCGCCGAACTGGACGCCTATGTGCAGAAGGAAGTCGCGCGCTATCGCGGCATGGCCAAGGAATTCGGCCTGATCCAGTAACGAGCCCCCGCCCCTGGCGCCCCTCCGGGCGCCTTCGAGGATGTCGACATGATCTTCCAACGCGCCTTCATGGCGGTCTGGCTGGTGGCCGGGCTCGTCATGCTGTTCATCGCCCGGGATTACCAGGCGCCCTTTTCCTACGAGCCGGTGGGCCCGCGGGCCTATCCGATGCTGATGTTCGGCCTGATGAGCCTGGGCCTGGCCTATCTGATCATCCGCCCCACGCCGATCGGCGATGGCGAGGACCAGAAGCCGCTCGACGCCTCGTCGCTGCGCAAGGTGGTGGCCTGCTGCGCCATCCTGCTGGGCTACGCCCTGACCTTCCAACCGCTGGGCTTTCCGCTGAGCGCCTTCATCACCGCCACCCTCTGCGGCTTGCTTTATGGCGGCCGGCTGGTGCCCTGCGCCCTGGTCAGCCTGCTGCTCGCCGTGGGTCTCTACGTGCTGTTCGATCGGGTGATGGAAGTCCCCCTGCCCCTTGGCGTGCTGGAATTCCTGGAGGGCTGACATGGATACCCTGAACTTTCTGATGCAGGGCTTCGGCGTCGCCCTGACCCCCACCAACCTGATCGTGGCACTGATCGGCACCCTGATCGGCACCGTGGTGGGCCTGCTGCCGGGCCTCGGCCCGATCAACGGCATCGCCCTGCTGATCCCGGTGGCCTTCGCCCTGGGCCTGCCGCCGGAGACCTCGCTCATCCTCCTGGCCGCGGTCTATCTCGGTTGTGAGTACGGCGGCCGGATCTCCTCGATCCTGCTGAACATCCCCGGCGAAGCCGCGACCATGATGACCTGTCTGGACGGCTACCCGCTGGCCCGCCAAGGCCTGGCCGGCGTCGCCCTGTCGCTGTCGGCCTGGAGTTCCTTCATCGGCGCCTTCATCGCCACCTGCGGCATGGTGCTGTTCTCGCCGCTGCTGGCGAAATGGGCGATCGCCTTTGGTCCGGCGGAATACTTCGCGCTGATGGCCCTGGCCATCCTCAGCCTCTCCGGCATGGCCGCCGAAAAACCGGTGAAAACCCTGGTCGCCGCCCTCTTCGGCCTGGCCATCGCCTCCGTGGGCATCGATGCCAACAGCGGCGTCTATCGCTTCACCTTCGATAACGTGCACCTGGCCGACGGCATCGACTTCGTGATCCTGGTGCTGGGTCTGTTCTCGGTGAGCGAGCTGCTCCTGCTGCTGGAACAGACCCATCATGGCCAGGTCGCGGTCAAGGCCACCGGACGCATGCTGTTCAACGTGCGGGAAGCGCGCAGCGTGTTCATGGTCAACCTGCGCAGCTCGGTGAGCGGCTTCATCATCGGCGTGCTGCCAGGTGCCGGCGCGACCCTGGCCAGTGCCCTGGCCTACACCACCGAGAAGCGCATGGCCGGTGCCGATGGCAAGTTCGGCAAGGGCGATCTGCGCGGCCTGGCAGCGCCGGAAACCGCCATCGGCGCGGCGGTGTGCGGCAACATGATTCCCATGCTGACCCTGGGCATCCCCGGCTCGGGCACCACCGCGGTGATGATCGGCGCCCTGACCCTCTACAACATCACCCCCGGTCCGCTGCTGTTCCAGAACGAGCCGAATCTGGTGTGGGGCCTGATCGCCTCGCTATTCATCGCCAACGTGATGCTGCTGATCCTCAACGTGCCCATGGTGAAGATGTTCACCAAGATCCTCGAGGTACCGAACTGGTCGCTGGCCCCCGCCATCGCCATCATCACCGGCATCGGCGTCTATGCGGTGCACGCCACCACCTTCGACCTGGTGCTGATGGTCTGCGTGGGCATCTTCGGCTACATCATGCGCAAGCTGGATTTCCCGCTGTCGCCGCTGCTGCTGGGCTTCATCCTCGGCGAGCTGATGGAGCAGAGCCTGAGACGCGCCCTGTCGATCTCCAACGGCGACATGGGCATCCTCTGGCAGAGCGGCATCAGCCAGGCCATCTGGATCGTCTGCATCCTGATGGTGGCCCTGCCCTTCTATCGCACCTGGCGCAAGCGTCGCGCGCTCAAGGCCGCTACCGTCTGACGTAGCGGCAGATCAAGCCCGCGGCCGGAAGCCTTTTCCGCCCGCGGGCTTTTTCATTCAAGCAGTTTTGAAGCTCTTCTTCGGGTAGATATCGTAGCGGCTGGACTTGCCCTCCAACACGTAGCCGGGCTTGGCGCCTTCGATGGGGGGCGCCTTGCGCGGGCGCTTGACCACCACCCGATGGGTGGCGCGCGCGAGGGCCGCGGCGAGCAGTGCCGGGGCGTCCAGGTCGTCGCCCACCAGCGGCCGGAACAGGCGCATTTCCTTCTTCACCAGGGCGCTCTTGTCGCGGTGCGGGAACATGGGGTCCAGGTAGATCACCTCGGGTGCCTCGCCCTCCCCGCCTTGCAGATAGGCGGTGGAGTCGGCCTGTACCAGGGTCATCAGGGCGACGATACCGGCTGCCTCGAAGTCCCGCGCCGCGCGGGCCAGGCCGTCTTCGAGCAGGGCAGCGATCAGCGGCTGACGCTCCACCAGGATCACCTGGCAGCCCAGGGTGGCCAGCACGAAGCCGTCGCGGCCCAGCCCGGCGGTGGCATCCAGGACGCGCGGTCGCACGCCCGGCCCCACACCGACCGCCTTGGCGATCATCTGGCCGGCACCGCCGCCGAACTTGCGCCGGTGCGCCGCGGCGCCCTCGACGAAATCCACCCGCACCGGGCCCGGTGCATCCGGGCCCCGCTGGACCAGTTGCAGTCCCTGGGCGCCCACCTGCACCGCGAAATCCTCGGTAGCCGCCGTGCCCAGGGACAGCCCAAGGCGCACCGCCCAGGCGGCAGCAGCCTCGCTGAAGGCAGGTTCCAGGGCTTCGACGATGAGTGAGGGACTGACGGTGGACATGGGCGACTCGCTGACGGAAAGACCGGTCATTCTACCGACAGACGCGAAAGCCACCCATGTCGACGTGGAAATGATCGCGGTGTGCGGCGTTGTACTCCGGTCCCAAGGTGGTATTGAAGGAGCGGCAGGCGCCGTCGCGTACCTGGCGCAAAAAGCGCTGCGCCTGGGGATCGCCGTTCCAGTCGCGCGCGACCGTGATCCGGCGGCCGTCGGCCAGGCGCAGGCCGGCGATATCGAGTGCATTGGCGCTGGCATGCTGGCTGCGCCGCCCACTGGCCCTGCCATAGACGTTGCGACAGGCGAAGCTGCCATAGTGCTCCACCTCGGCCACCCGCTGCCCATAGACCGCCTCGGCGGCCGGTTGCAGCGCCTGCCGCTCGAACAGCGCGAAGCTCACTGCCAGCGGGCAACTGGCGATGAAACTACCGCTCAGCCGTACCCCTTCGCCACGCTGGATGCGCACCGCGCGCTCCAGCGGGCAATCGGCCGAACCGGGATTGCCACGCAATTCGTGATAGCTGAGCGCCGAGCTGGCCAGGGAGGCCGCGCAGTAGTCGGCATCGGCCTGCAGGCGCCAGAGCTTGAGTCGGGTGACGGGGTTGGTCGGTGCCTGGATGTCCAGCGGCGCCCAGGGGTTATAGGCCGGCGGGATGCGCAGCCAGCCCTGGTCGAAGGCGGTATGCAGGCCGCCATAGAGCAGGATGACGAGACCGAGCAGGTGTCTGGCTTTCATGGAGCGCCGGCAGGATTCGCGGGGACGATAGGGTTTGAGACCGGAACGGCCTTTGGGAATGCCGGGGAAAAACGTCGCCAAACGTATCGGATCAGCAGGCTCCAGAGCCTGTTCAAAGTCTCGCGAGCTAGCGCCAAACAAGGCCTAGGCGGCCCCACGAAAACACCTGAGGAAGCGGACCGGGCTCGCGAACGAGTTTACGAGTGGTAAATGAGTATTCCGACGGGGCCGTCCAGGCGGGGCTGGCCTTCCAGGGTCCGTTCAACGCCGTTCGGCCGACGCGCAGCAGACTTTGGATAGGCTCTTACAGCAGGCCGAGTTGCTCGGTGTTGGCAGTACTCAGCTCGGGCAGTTCGGGTAAGCCGGGCAGCTGCTCGCGCAACTGGGCGTGGAATCTCAGGGCCAGTTCGGGCGCCTGGCGATTGTCCGGGGTATGCAGGAAGACGTAGGGCACCTTGCCTGCTTCGATCCAGTCAGCGACCCGGGTAACCCACTTCGCCAGGTAATAGTCGTTGGCGGCCAGCTCCAGGCGACCGATGAAGCGCACCTGGGGATGGTCGCTGAAGGCCAGGGCGCGGGCCGGAACGCGGGGCTTCTTGGACTGCGCCAGGCGTACCGCCGGATCGCTCGGGTCGGCGCTGAACAGCGCGGCGGAATCCAGGCCGATGCGTTCCACACCTAGTTCCAGGAGCAGGCGATTGAGCGCCCGCTCGGTGTCGCCCTTGTCGAAGAAGGCCAGGTGACGGACCTCCACCGCCAGGGCGCGACGCGGCGCCAGGGCTTCGAGGAATACCTTGAGCTCAGCCAGCCGATCCGGGCCGAAGCGACGCGGTAACTGCAGCCACAGGGGGCTGGCCCGCTCGCCCAGGGGCGCCAGCAGCTCGATGAAGGTACGAGCACTGGAGAGCTGTACCCGCAGATCATCGGCATGGCTGATGTCCTGGGGAAACTTGGCGCAGAAGCGAAAACCCGCCGGCATCACCTCGGCCCAATGACGGATCTTGTCCGCCGACGGCCAGGCGTAGAGGGTGGTGTTGCCCTCTACGGCGTTGAACACCTGGGCATAGCGCGGCAGGAACTCGGCGGGCCGCAGGCCGTGGTAGAGGCTCTCGCGCCAGGCGTTATCGTTCCAGGAGGGACAACCGAGGAAATACGGCAGCATCAGGCGTAGAGATCGAGGCCCACGACACTGGAGGACCCGTTAGGCTCGGCACCCAGGGTGGCGGTGCTACCGTAGCTGGCCAGGGCCTGCTGGGCGCGGGCGGTGAGGTTGCTGGCGAAGCGGCCTTCGCGTTCGCTGAGCACCAGGCCATTGGCGCCGGCATCGCCGCTATCGGTGGCGGCAGCGGCCTCGACCCGGCGCACGGGGGCGACCTGGGCTTGGGCGTTGCCTGCGGCATCCTTGGCGATGGCGTTCTGGCGGGCGTCCTCATCCCTCGCCACCTCGCGAACGGGCGTGACCGCGCGCGAGGAACGATTCAGGGGGTAGGCAGAGGAGGAAAAACCGCTGTCGATGCGCATGGCAGGTCCTGAACGGATGCCGCTACTCTAGGTAGGGCCGAGATCTAAGGCAATCAGGGGCCGGACGTCCGTCACGAACAGTGGACGAGTGGCCTCCAGTGCTTAGAGAGGCCATCACCGTCTCCCGGTTCCACGGATTCAGACCGGCGTCTTGGGAGTGGCGACCCGGTCACGCAGATAGACCGGTTGCGCCGCCTCGGACTCCGCTGCCGCGGCTTCGCCACGCTGCCAGGCACTGGCCGCCAGGACCGCCAGATCGCGGGCATGGGGCAGCAAGGTGGCATCCACCTCGGTCAGCGGCAGGGCCATGCGGCCCACGTAACCCCAACCGGTGCCGGCGCCGAACCAATCGCCAGCGGCAGCGTCGGGCAAGGCGATGGCTTCGGGCGCCAGCACGGCCTCCGCGCCCGCCAGCACCATGGCGTCTTCTACCAGGCGATAGCAGCCCCAATAGACCTCGTCCATACGCGCATCGATGGCAGCAGCCACCTGGGTGACGCCCCGCTCGCGCCAGGCGCGCTGGGCGATGATCGCCAGATTGGAAACCGGCAGCACCGGTCGCTCCAGCCCGAAGGCCAGGCCTTGGACCACGCCGATGGCGATGCGGACCCCGGTGAAGGCGCCGGGACCACGACCGAAGGCGATGGCGTCCACTTGCGACAGCGCCATGCCGGCCTCGGCGAGCACCTCCTGCACCATGGGCAGGACCCGCTGGGCATGCAGGCGCGGGGCGATCTCGTAGCGGTGGATGATCTCGTCGCCCAGATGCAAGGCGACCGAGCAGGCTTCGGTGGCGGTATCGAGGGCGAGCAGGATGGACATAGGGGCGAATCCGCAACGGTTTGGAAGGCCGCGCATTCTAGAGCAAGACGGGACGCGAGGGGACCCGCCTATCGGTCGCGACGCCAGGACGGCGTCGTAACGGGACCGCCTGCAGGCACAGGCGGTCGGAGCCGGGATCAGCTCAGGGCGTTCAGCACCTTGGCGGTGATGGCATCCACCGAGCCCACGCCTTCGATGCGGCTGCAGGTGGGGGTGCCTTGGGCGGCGCCGAGTTTCTGGTAGAAGTCCACCAGCGGCTTGGTCTGGGAATGGTAGAGCTCCAGGCGCTTGCGAATGGTGGCTTCGCGATCGTCCTCGCGCTGCACCAGCGGCTCGCCGGTCAGGTCGTCGACGTCAGCGACCTTCGGCGGATTGTGCTGGACGTGATAGACGCGGCCCGAGCCCGGGTGCACGCGGCGACCGGACAGGCGCTGCACGATCTCCTCGTCATCGACGGCGATCTCCAGAACATGGTCGATCTTGACGCCCGCGGCTTCGAGGGCCTCGGCCTGGGGAATGGTCCGCGGGAAGCCGTCGAACAGGAAACCCTTGGCGCAATCGGCCTCCAGGATACGCTCACTGATCAGGGCGATGATGATCTCGTCGGAGACCAGGCCGCCGCTGTCCATGATGTCCTTGACCTGCAGGCCCAGGGGCGTGCCGGCCTTGACCGCCGCACGCAGCATGTCGCCGGTGGAAACCTGCGGAATGCCAAATTTTTCAGTGATGAACCGGGCCTGAGTACCTTTGCCGGCACCGGGCGCTCCCAGCAGGATTACGCGCATCTGTAGCTCCTTAGAATGGTCTCGGACTGGCAGCCCGCACGGGTGCTGTCGCGATGATTGTTGTCGACGACACGAGACGGCCAAAGGGACCAACCATACACAGCGCTCTCTGGCCGCACAAGTTACCAAGCGTCGCAGGTGCCGCGTCGGTCGCTACGACCTAGAGCCCCTGCAGACGCGCCTTACGTATCAACCGGTATTGCGCAGTCCCGCGGCGATCCCGGCCACGCTCACCAGCAGCGCCAGGTCCAGTGCCGCCGGCTGGCTTTCCCCCGCCGCCCGCGCGCGGGCCAGCAGTTCGATCTGCAGCAGATGCAGCGGATCGAGGTAGGTGTTGCGCACGGCGATGAATACCAGGGTTTCCGGGTTGTGTTCGAGCAGTTCGCCCTGCCCCGTCAAGCGCAGTACCGCTATCCCAGCCTGGCGCAGGCGCTCGCGCAACTGGCTGCCGAGCACCTGCAGCTCGGCCTCCACCAGACGCTCGTCATAGAGTCGCGCCAATTCGGCTTCGGCCTTGGCCAGCACCATTTCCAGCATGTCGATGCGGGTCTGGAAGAACGGCCAGCGCTCGCGCATCTCGCGCAGCAGGGGCGACTCGCCACGTCGCTCCGCCTGCTCCAGCGCCGCTTCCCAACCGAGCCAGGCGGGCAGCATCAGCCGGGTCTGGGTCCAGGCGAAGATCCAGGGAATGGCCCTGAGGCTTTCCACGCCACCTTCGCGGCGCTTCGCCGGACGGCTGCCCAGGGGCAGGCGACCCAGCTCCTGCTCGGGGGTGGCCTGGCGGAAATAGGTGACGAAATGCGGGTCCTCGCGGACCACGCCACGGTAGGACTGGAGACTGTCGCGGGCGAGGCGATCCATCTGTTCGCGCCAGGCCGGTTCGGGCGCCGGCGGCGGCAGCAAGGTGGCTTCCAACACGGCGCCCAGGTACAGCGCCAGATTCTGCTCGGCGATGGCCGGTTGGCCGAACTTGAAGCGGATCATCTCGCCCTGCTCGGTGGTGCGGAAGCGTCCGGCCACCGAACCCGGCGGCTGCGACAGAATGGCGGCATGGGCCGGACCACCGCCGCGGCCCACGGTACCGCCGCGGCCGTGGAACAACAGCAGCTCCACGCCACGGTTGGCGCAGATCTCTACCAGGGCCTCCTGAGCGCGGTACTGGGCCCAGGCGGCGGCCAGGGTACCGGCATCCTTGGCCGAATCCGAGTAGCCGATCATGACCTCCTGGGGACCGGCCAGGCGTTCGCGGTAGTCGGGCAGGTCCAGCAGGCTTTCGATGGCCGTCCCGGCATTGTCCAGGTCGTCGAGGGTCTCGAACAGCGGCACGACGCGCATCGGGTGGCGCACTCCGCACTCGCGCAGCAACAGTTGCACGGCGAGGACATCGGAGGCCGCGCCGGCCATGGAGATGACGTAGGAACCCAGCGCCGCGGGTGGCGACTCGGCGATGACGCGACAGGTGGCGAGCACTTCCTGGGTGTCGGCGGCGAGCTCGGCATCCTGGGGCAACAGGGGACGCCGACTGGCCAGCTCGCCGCGCAGGAACTCCAGGCGCTGCGCCTCGCTCCAGGCGGCGTAGTCGCCCAGGTCGAGGTAGCGGCAGATATCGGCCATAGCCGCGGCATGGCGCGCGGCGTCCTGGCGGATGTCCAGGCGGACCAGATAGAGCCCGAAGGTCCGTGCCCGCCGCAGGGTATCGAGCAGGGAGCCTTCGGCGATGACGCTGAGGCCACAGTGCTGCAGCGAGTCGTAGCACAGCTGCAGCGAGGCGATCAGTTCGGCGTTGTCGCTCAAGACGTGGCGGGCCCCGGCATGGGGATCGGTGATGGCATGGGCGGCCCAGCTGCGGGTGATCTGCAGGCGCTCGCGCAGCACCTTGAGCACCTTGCGATAGGGTTCGGGGTGGTCACCGGCCTGCTCGCGCAAGGCCGGACTCGCCGCCTGCATGGACAACTCCGCGGCCAGCCGGTCGACGTCACGCAAATAAAGATCCGCCGCCATCCAGCGCGCCAACAGCAGCACCTCGCGGGTCACGGTGGCAGTGACGTTGGGATTGCCGTCGCGGTCGCCACCCATCCAGGAAGAGAAGCGCAGCGGCGCGGCGCTCAGTGGCAGGCGCTGACCGGTTTGCTGCTGCAGGCAGGCATCCAGGCTGCGCAGGACATTGGGTACCGCCTGCCAGAGCGAATTCTCGATCACCGCGAAGCCCCACTTGGCTTCGTCCACCGGCGTCGGGCGCTGGCGGCGGATTTCCTCGGTGTGCCAGGCCTCGGCGATCAGCCGTCGCAGCCGCGCCTCGATGGCCGCCACCTCGGCGGTGGTCAGGTCGCGATGGTCGAGCGCGGCGAGCTGGGTGCTGATCTCGTCGTATTTCTGGATCAGGGTGCGCCGCGAGACCTCGGTGGGGTGGGCGGTCAGCACCAAGTCGATATCCAGCGCCGCCACCCGCGCGACCAGCGCCTCGCCGGCATGTCCGGCCGCGCCTAGCCGCTTGAGCAACTCGGGCAGGACTTGCTCCTCGAAAGGCGGCGCCTCGTCTTCGCCGCGGCGGCGGACACGGTGGTATTCCTCGGCGATGTTGGCCAGGTTGAGAAAATGGCTGAAGGCCCGGGCCACCGGCAGCAACTCGTCTTCGGCCAGGGTATCGAGGGTGTCGCCCAGTTGCCGGGCACCCTCGGCGGAGCCGCCGCGGGCGGCCTTGGCCCCCTTGCGGATCCGCTCGATCTTGTCGAGAAAGGCTGCGCCGTGCTGGTCGGCGATGGTCTGCCCCAGGAGATCACCTAGCAAACGTACCTGTTCGCGCAGACGAACGTCGATTTCCACCATCTTGTTGTGCTCCTCGAAAGTACCGGTTCGGACCTCGCGGCCAAGGCTGCGGTCTAGGGCTGAGGACAGCACCTTGTCACGCGGGTTGCAAGACCCGGTCAGTGCAGGGTGCACAGAGCCGGTCGGGCTGACCATCCGACCTTTGCCTAACGCCAATGGAGATGCCCATGAAGATTCGTGAACTCGCCCACCAATGGGAACAGCAGGCCACCACGCCGAGCACCACCCGGACCTACACCCTCAACCTGGAATTGGAAACCGCGGCTCGGCTCGAAGCCTTGCGCGAACTCTATCCACAGCGCACCCCGGAAGCCCTGTTGAGCGAATTGCTGGCGGCGGCCTTCGAGGAACTGGAGGCGAGCTTTCCCTATGTGCAGGGCAGCGAAGTGGTGGCCACCGACGAACTGGGCGATCCGCTGTATGCCGACGCGGGCGCCACGCCGCGCTTTCTCGAATTGGCGCGCAAACACCTGCATCGGCTGCAGGCGGAGGACGGCGTCTAGGCGCCCCGGCCTGCAGTCTTACCTACGGCGCTACCGCTCTGCGAAGGGCTTTGCCATGAGCAGAAATTCGATAGCTCGTGAACATTCCTGGCGGATGAGCGGTCATAGGATCAGACCGCAGCGCTGGACGGGGACGTTTGCAAACGCCCGCCACGGACCTTTCGGAACGGGCAAGCACCTTTTTCCACATGCGGCTTCTGCTGACCAAGGCGCCCGCCCTGCCCGTGCCGGCGGCGTGCTTTTCGGATAAATAACGGAGCTTGAATCCATGAAGAGTGCAACTGCCCAAACGTCCTTTTCCAAAGCCTGCACCCTGAAACTTGCAGCCCTTGCCCTGGGCAGCTCATTGTTGCTGGCCGGCTGCGCCGGCAATCCGCCGACCGCGCAGATGGCCGTGACCCAGTCCGCCGTCAACGAGGCGGTCAGCTCCGGTGGCAACCAGTACGCCCCCATCGAGACCAAGTCGGCCCAGGACAAGTGGACCCAGGCCCAGACGGCGCTCTCCAACGAGAAGTACGCCGAAGCCAAGCAACTGGCCGAGCAGGCCGAATGGGATGCTCGCCTGGCTACCCGTAAGACCCAGGCCGCCAAGGCCGAAGCCGCACTCAAGGATGCCCAGAACAGCATCCAGCAAATCCGTGAGGAAGGTCAGATCAACCTGCAGCTCCAGCAGAACCTGCAGAAGAAGGTCCAGCAGTAAGCGACCCGCTTGTTCTTACCTCCACGAATTCAAAGGATGACCATCATGCGTAAACACATTCTGATCCCTGCCGTGTCGCTGCTCAGCCTGGCCCTGGCCGCGTGCTCCACGCCGCCCAACCCCAACCTGGAAAAGGCCAAGGCCGACTACTCCGCCCTGGAATCCCAGCCCCAGGCCGCCCAACTGGCCGCCCTGGAAACCAAAGACGCCGGCACCTGGCTGCAAAAGACCGAGAAGGCCTACAAGGACGGTGAAAACGAGAAGACCGTCGACCAGTTGGCCTACCTGACCAATCAGCGCATCCAGACGGCCATGCAGACCATCAAGCTGCGCATGACCGAAGCCCAGATGCAGAACGTCGACGCCGAGCGCACCCAGGCCCGTCTGGATGCCCGTACCGCCCAGCTCAAGCAACTGCAGGACGCCCTGCAGGCCAAGCAGACCGACCGCGGCACCATGGTGACCTTCGGCAACGTGCTGTTCGATTTCAACAAGGCCGAACTCAAGCCCCAGGGCTATGCCAATGTGCAGAAGCTGGCTGATTACCTGAAGCAGAATCCCGAGCGCAAGGTGATCGTCGAGGGCTATACCGACAACGTCGGCGGCGATGCCTACAACCTGCAACTGTCCGAGCGCCGCGCCCAGGCCATCCAGACCGCGCTGATCAGCGCCGGCGTGGACCCGAGCCGCATCCAGACCCGCGGCTACGGCAAGAACTTCCCGGTGGCCAGCAACAGCAACGCCTCCGACCGCGCCCTGAATCGTCGCGTGGAAGTAACCATCTCCAACGACGCCAACCCGGTCGCCCCGCGCATGTAATAACTGCGTGACGCGAAAAGACCCCGCCATGGCGGGGTCTTTTTTTGCCCGCTTGGCTAGCGGCGCTTGCCACCGAGGAGCGAACCCAACAGGCCCCGTACCAGTTGCCGACCCAATTGATTGGCTGCCTGGCGTGCAGCACTTTTAAGCGCCTGCCCGGCCAGTTCACCCACCAGATCGCTGAGCGCCCCGCCCTCCTTCGACTTCGCTGGCGCGGGAGCTTCTTGCGGTACCCGTTCAGCCTGGCGGTCATGCAGGATCTCGTAGGCCGACTCGCGATCCACCGCCCGGTCGTAGCGCCCCGCCTGGGGTGATTGACGGATCAAGGCCTGGCGCTCGGCCTCGCTCAGCGGACCGACCCGCGACTGCGGTGGCGCTATGGCCACGCGCTCGACCATGGCCGGGGTGCCCTTGTCTTCAAGGCTGCCCACCAGGGCTTCGCCAATGCCCAGCTCGGTCAACACCTGCAGGCTGTCGAAGGCCGGATTGGGGCGGAAGCCGTCGGCCACCGCGCGTAAGGCCTTCTGCTCCTTGGCGGTGAAGGCACGCAAGCCGTGCTGGATGCGCAGGCCCAGCTGGGCGAGGATGTCGTCCGGTAGATCGGCGGGCGACTGGGTGACGAAATAGACGCCGACGCCCTTGGAGCGGATCAGCCGTACCACCTGCTCCAGGCGATCACGCAATGCCTTGGGCGTATCGCCGAAGAGTAGATGGGCCTCGTCGAAGAACAGCGCCAGCACCGGCTTGTCGGCATCGCCCCGCTCGGGCAATTGCTCGAAGAGTTCGGCCAGCAGCCAGATCAGAAAGGTGGCATAGACCTTGGGCGCCTCGTGCACCAGGCGGCTGGCGTCGAGCAGATGAATACGGCCGCGACCATCCGGCTCGGGGCGCAGCACGTCTTCCAGTTGCAAGGCCGGCTCACCGAAGAAGGCCTCGGCGCCCTGCTGCTCCAGGGTCGCCAGGCGCCGCAGCAGTGCCTGGGCCGAGGCACCGGTGAACAGGGCGCGGTCTTCGCCGAGGGCTTCGGGGTGCTCGCGCAGGTGATTGAGGACGGCCTTGAGATCCTTGAGGTCGAGCAGCAGCAGGCCTTCGCGGTCGGCCAGCTTGAAGGCGGCGTGCAAGGCGGCTTGCTGGCTGTCGGTCAGCTCCAGCAGATTGCCCAGCAACAAGGGACCCATTTCGCTCAGGGTGGTCCGCAGTGGATGGCCGCTCCGGCCGTCGACGTCCCAGAGGGTGACCGGATAGGCCTGGGGCTGGTGCGGCAGGCCCTGGGCGGCGATACGCTCGGCCAGCTTGCCCTGGGGAGCACCGGCAGCACCCAGGCCGCAGAGGTCGCCCTTGATATCAGCGGCGAAGACCGCGACCCCGGCATCGCTGAAGGCTTCGGCCAGCCGTTGCAGGGTGACGGTCTTGCCGGTGCCCGTGGCCCCGGCGATGAGTCCGTGCCGATTGGCCAGTTTCAGGGGATGACCGAGGGGTTGACCGTCGGTGCGGGTACCAAGGATCAGGTGGGGCGTCGAGGGCATGGCGCAGCTCCATAGCGGTTCTGCGCCCAGCTTAACCCGAGTGCCGCCAGCGGTCAGGTACGGTTGCGGATCCGCTCGACGATGGCGGTGGTGGAGCTGTTCTCCACCAGGCCGAGGATGCGCACCTCGCCGCCGTAGCCCTGCACGATCTGGGCGCCGACCACCTCTTCGACGCTCTTGTAGTCACCACCCTTGACCAGCACATCCGGGCGGACCTGCTCCAGCAGCCGCTCGGGGGTGTTCTCGCTGAAGGGGATGACCCAGTCCACCGCGCCAAGACCGGCCAACACCGCCATGCGCCGGTCGACGCTGTTGATCGGCCGACCCGGGCCCTTGAGGCGGGTGACCGAGGCGTCGTCATTGACCGCCACGATCAGGCGATCACCCTGGGCGCGCGCCTGCTCCAGGTAGGTCACGTGGCCGGCGTGGAGGATGTCAAAGCAACCGTTGGTGAAGACGATCTTCTCGCCATGGGCGCGGGCGTCTTCGATGGCCAGTTGCAGCTGCTCCAGGGTCAGGACACCGCGTTCGGAGCCTTCCGAGCGTTGCACCGCGCGGCGCAACTCGGGGGCGCTGATGGCGGCGGTACCCAGCTTGCCGACCACGATACCGGCGGCCAGATTGGCCAGGGCCACGGCCTGGGGCAATTCCTCGCCGGCCGCCAGGGCGGCGGCCAGGGTGGAAATCACGGTATCGCCGGCGCCGGTGACGTCGAACACCTCGCGGGCGCGGGCCGGCAGGTGCAAGGCAGCCTGGCCGGGGCGCAGCAGGGTCATGCCGTGCTCGCCACGGGTCACCAGCAGGGCGCCCAGGTCCAGCCGCGCCATCAACTCGTTGCCCTTGGCCACCAGCTCGGCGTCGTCGGCGCAGACGCCGACGATGGCTTCGAATTCGGACAGGTTCGGGGTGATCAGGCTGGCGCCCCGGTAGATGGAGAAATCCTTGCCCTTGGGATCGGCCAGCACCGGGATGTTGCGCGCCTTGGCCAACTGGATCAGCGCCTGGTGATTCTTCAGTGCGCCCTTGCCGTAGTCCGAGAGCACCAGCACCTTGACCCCGGCCAGCATGGCCGCAGTGTCCGAGGCCAGCGCCTGGGCGTCGGTGTCGAAGGGTTCCTCGAAGTCGACGCGGATCAGTTGCTGGTGACGACTCATGATGCGCAGCTTGACGATGGTCGGCTGCTGGGCGATGCGCTGGAAGCGCACCTGCACATGGGCGGCTCTCAGACTGTCGGTCAGGGCATCGGCGGCTTCGTCCTGGCCAGTTACGCCGACCAGATAGGCCGGCGCGCCGAGGGCGGCGATGTTGAGGGCGACGTTGGCCGCGCCACCGGGACGATCCTCGTGCTGGTCGACCCGCACCACGGGTACCGGCGCCTCGGGGGAGATCCGCGAGGTGGTGCCGTGCCAGTAGCGGTCGAGCATCACGTCGCCGACCACCAGGACCGGCGCGAGATCGAAGCGAGGCATGGTCAGCTTCATAGGGACAGGCTCCAAAGCGCGAAAATGGCGGCGATCATACCATAGCGTTCCAGGCGCCCCGGAAGCGCCTACCAGCGGCAATAGCCGGCATCAGGGTGTACGGCGATTGATCCAGAACAGCTCGTGACGCCGCACCGCCTTGCGGAAGAACTCGTCTTCCCCCGTGCGCGGCCAGCGGCGCCCGGCTAGTAGCCACTGGATGGCGCGGCGCAGGCGCTTCTTGGCCGGCAACGGCACCAGCAGGTCGTGCTGCATGCCCAGGGCCATGGCCTTGTCCAGTCGACGCTCAGGCGTCAGCAGCGGACTCCAGGGCACCAGGGGCGCCGGCGTCTCGATGGCCGGTGGCAAGGCGATACCACCCTCGGCCGGCCCCATTGGCCAGCGGTCGTTGTCGTGCAGGTGGTTGGCATAGAGCAATTCGAGCTCAGGCTGCCACTGGCTTGCGGCCAGGGCTTCGCGCAGGGCCTGGGTACTGGCCACGTGATCGGCATGGGGATCGATCTCGGGATGCGGCAGAACCACCACCTCGGGGCGAAAGTGCTCCAGCAACGCGACCAGATCGGCCACCAGGTTGCGCCAGGTCGGAGCGCCGTCAACCTCGGCGGGCAGATCGAAGGCGTTGTAGCGACGGGCGCTGCGGATGTCGCTCTCACCGGACTCCCGGGAACCAAACGGCTCGTCCGGCGCCTGGCGCATGGCCGGCAATTGCAGGCAGTAATAACCCAGCTGAAAGCAGCGCTCCGGCAGTACCCCCCCCAGAGGGGAGTGACCAGGCTATCCCAGGTGCGCAGCCGGCCCTTGAGCCGGGCGGCAGCCTGGCGGTCGAGGCCAAGGCGCTGGTAGTGCTCGGCCTCGATCTCGCCCTGGGTCAGGGTGACGATGCTGGTCTCCCGCGCCTGGCTGTAGAGGCCGAAGGCGGCCAGCTCGGCATCGTCGGCGTGGGGAGCGATGACCATCACGCGCTTGGTGCGGAAATCCGGCTGGGCGAAGACATGCAGGCGCAACTCGCCCTGCAGGCGGCAGAAACGGGTCCAGAGCTGCAGCTCGCCACGGCGCAGGGCCTCGGCGTAGCCACTGAGGTTCACGTAGCGGCGCCCGGCCACGCCGCGCTCGAAGTCCTGGCGGTCGCTGTCATCGCCCGCCCGCAGCCGTACCTGGGGATCCAGCAATCGGCCAAGCCAGCTGGCCCGCAGGCGGCACTCCAGGAACAGCGTCAGTTCGCCCGGCGGCAACTCTATCGCCGCCAGCCGGCCCTGCTGCAGATGCAGGCCCAGCACCAGGGTGTCGGCAGGGAACTGATAGCTGTAGTTGTCGCGCGGCGAATAGAAGAGGTGATCGGCGAACCAAGCCTCATGCGCCAGCCAGACCAGCACCGCCAGCAACGGCGCGCTCCACCAGGGGCCCAGCAGCAGGCAACCGAGCAGGATCAGGGCGATGACCAGCAGAACCAGGCGCTTGTGGCGGCGATGGCGTTTGAGCAGGGCTTGTTTGCGGGCGGTCATCTCAGCTCTCGAAGACGGTGACGCGGTGGCACCAGCGATCCTTGTAGTCGCGGTCGGCGCGACCGAAGGAATAGCGCAGCGCCTTGTCCAGGGCGCGAGCATCCTGCCAGGCCGCCTGGGTGTTCAGATAGGTGAGGACGCTACCCGGGCTGAGGTCACTGCAGCTGGGATCGACGCCTCCATTGACGTATTCGACGCTGATCCACTGCGGCGCCTCCACCCGATAGAGCACCTGGATGGCCACCGGCCGCTCGCCGAGCATCAGCACCGAACCGGTCATGAAGTCCCGCAGCAGGGCGAACACCTCGGCCAGCCGCGCCTTGCCCGGCACCTCGAAGCCCCAGCGCGCCTCGAACAGCTGCGCATAGATGCGCGCCTGCTCGGCACTGTCCAGTTCGACCATGGGAACGGCGCGGCCACCGGCGTCTTCGAAGAGACGCTGCTCGCGTCTCTGGTTGTAGCGGAATTTCTTCGACCAGGCCTCCGGCTCGCGGAGCATCGCCAGCTCTTCGCTCTGCCGGCGCAGACCGGCGAAGCGCTCTTCGCACAGCGGCGACAGATAGCGGGCGCGCTGGCGCAGAGGGGCGGCAGTGCCCGGTGCGGCGGGCAGGATGATCTCGGCATTGCCCAGGTCGAACAGGGCACGCTGGCGGCGCTTCTTGAGCACCGCGCGGGACAGCGCCAGCTCACGGCCCCAGCAGGGCACCGCGGCCTGCAAGCCGTCCTCGCCGGGCCACCCCAGGTAGCGCACCGGGATACCGGCCAGTTCGGCCAGTCGCGCGACCACCTCCGGGTGGGTGGCGACGCTGCCGCCATAGCGCTGCCAGGTGGCGGCATAGTCGGCGGCGGAAATCGAGGTCCAGCCGCGCTCACGCCAGAAACGCAGTCGGTTCAGCATTCGATCGTCGGCGCCGGCGGCGCGACCTCCTCAAATTGCTTGGCGTGCAGTCGGGCGTAGTAACCGTTCAGCGCCAGCAGTTCGCTGTGGCTGCCGCGCTCGACGATGCGCCCGTGATCCATCACCAGGATCAGGTCGGCCTTCTCGATGGTCGAGAGGCGGTGGGCGATCACCAGGGTGGTACGCCCCTGCATGACGCGATCCAGCGCCGCCTGGATGTGGCGCTCGGATTCCGTATCCAGCGCCGAGGTGGCCTCGTCGAGGATCAGCAGCGGCGCGTTCTTCAGCAGCGCCCGGGCGATGGCCAGGCGCTGGCGCTGACCACCGGACAGCAGCACCCCGTTCTCGCCGACCTGGGTGTCGTATTGCTGCGGCAGGCGCTGGATGAATTCGTCGGCATAGGCCGCTTCGGCCGCCGCCTTGACCAGCTCCATGGGCGCCCCGGCCAGATCGCCATAGGCGATGTTGTTGGTGACACTGTCGTTGAACAGGGTGACGTGCTGGGTCACCAGGGCGATGTGCCGGCGCAGGTTGCTCAACCGGTAGTCCTGGATCTCCAAGCCATCGAGCAGGATCTGGCCTTGCTCGTGCTGGTAGAAGCGCGGAATCAGGTTGGCCAGGGTCGACTTGCCACTGCCCGAGCGGCCCACCAGGGCCACCATCTGGCCCGGCTCGGCGACGAAGTCGATGCCTTCCAGCACGGCCTTGTCGGTGCCCGGATAATGGAAGGTCAGGTTGCGCACCTCCAGGCGACCCTGGACGCGCTCGCGCTCTTCGCGTCCTTCATCGCGCTCGGCGGGCTCGTCGAGCTGCTCGAAGATGCTTTCCGCCCCGGCTACGCCGCGCTGGATGGTGGAGCTGACCTCGGAAAGCTGACGGATCGGCTTGGGCAGCAGGCCGGCCATGGTGATGTAGGCGACCAGATCACCGGCGGAGGCGCTTCCGCGCAGCCACAGCACCAGGAACATCAATACGGCCATGGCCGAATAGATCACCAGTTGCAGCATGGGCGTATAGACCGCACCGGTCTTGGTCATGGTCAGCTGCTTGTCGGTGTTGGCCGTGCTGGAATCGAGGAAGCGCTGCTGCTCGTAGCGCTCGCCGCCGAAGCTGCGCACCACCCGGTAGCCCTGGATGGCCTCGGAGGTGATGTGGGTGACGTCGCCCATGGCCGACTGGATCTTGCTGCTCTGCTTGCGGAACTTGCGGCTGGCGCTGGTCACCATCAGGGCGATCAATGGCAGGATGGCAACCATCACCAGGGTCAGCTTCCAATTCATCCACAGCAGCGAGGCGAACAGGAAGACCACCGTCATGCCTTCGCGGATCACCACCTTGATCGCCTCGGTGGCGGCGCCGGTGACCATGGTGACGTTGAAGGTGATGCGCGAGATCAAATGGCCCGAGTTGTTCGCATCGAAGTAGCGATTGGGCAGGCGCAGCATATGGTTGAACAGCGCCACCCGCAGGTCGTGCACCAGCCCCAGGGAAACCCGCGCCAAAAAGTAGTTGCCGAGAAAGGAGCCCACGCCCTGCCAGGCGGCGATCAGGATGATCATCAGCGGCACCGCCGCGACCAGGTTCAGCCCGCCGATGAGCGGCCAACCGGGAAACATGGCGGCGTTGGGGTTGTTCAGGCCATCGACGAAGTACTTGAGGATGCCGGCCAGCATCGGCTGGGTGGAGGCGAAGATCAGGAAGCCGATGATGCTCAGGGCGAACATGCCGATGTAGGGCCGTACGTAGCCGAGCAGGCGGAAATAGATCTTCAGGCTGGAAGTCTGCGCAGGGGAGTCTTGGCTCATGGTCTCGTCGTGACGCAAAAGCGCCATGTTAACACGCACCCGCGGCTGACCCAGCCAGGGGATTTTCCGCTAGGCTTGCCCTCCCTCGCTCTGGAACGTCCGTCATGTCACCGCTCATCGCCACCTTCGCCGAACTCAAGGACTACTGGCGCGTGGAGGTGCTGGACGCCCCCGGCAAGCCGTTGCGGCTCAAGCGCCTGTTCCGCCGCGTGATGGCAGGTGAAAGCCCGAGCTTTCTGTTCTGGTATCGCCTGGCGCAGTTCCTCTATTGCCGCCCGCGTGGCCTGCTCAACTACCGCAAGCTGGCCGAGCGGATCAATCGCCGGCTGATCCGCCGGCACAATATCGAGATCCTGCTGGGCGCGCGCATCGGGCCCGGACTACGCCTACCCCATCGCATGGGCATCTGCGTGTCCAACCTGGCGGTGATAGGGCGCAATGTGATGATCCGCCAGCACACCACCATCGGCATCAAGAGCGACGATCCGGCGCAGCTGGTGGGCATCTTCATCGGCGACAACGTCAGCCTGGGTGCCCACGTCTGCATCGTTGGCGACCACCTGACCATCGGTGACAACGTGGTGGTCGGTGCCGGCGCCCTGGTGATGCGCGACATCCCCGCCGACAGCCTCTACTACAGCCGTCACGAGGCGGTGATCCGTCCGCTGCCGGGTATCACGCCCGGGGATGCCGCCCCCTGAACACGGTCCTCAGCATCTGCGGCAGTACGCCATACAGATAGGGACGATTGCCCAGCAGTTGCCGCCCCAGGTAGCGCAGCACCTTGCCGCGGGAGGCCCCCTTGTAGTGCAGGCGCAGCAGCAGGGCGACATAGAACTTCTCGATGTCGCGAAAGCGCCGCTGGGCCGGGGTTTCTTCCTCCAGCTCGGACAGCGAGTGATCCAGCACCCCGGCGCAGAGCAACTCGACCGACTCCTCACGGGCCAGCCCCTGCACCCGCAGGAAGAAGGAGACATCGACCCCATAGAGAGCGAATCTCTCGTCGAAGACGTCGCCATGGCGCGCGGCGATGCGCTGGGCCAGGCCTCGTGACAGGCACAGGCCCGAGCTGATGGTAACAGTGGCTTGCGGGTCCAGCGGACCCTCGCTGGTCACCACTTGCTTGTATTGGTGGGGATAGCGGATGGCCCCCGCGCCCAGCACCAGCGGGACCAGCAATTCGGCTTCCCGCCCAAGCGCCTGCAGATAGCGCTCGTCCACCACGGTGTCCTGATCGAAGACCACCAACCGCTCGGAGCCCAGCTGCAGCGCCCGGTTGTAGACCCGACTCAAGGGGGGATTGCCGAGATCCTCTTCGATGAGCACCTGCGCCCAGCCCGGTGTGGCCAGCAGGGTCTGGCGCTCCGTCTCGTCCATGGCCTGGGGGCCGTTGTTCCAGACCAGCAGGCCGCTGTCCGCCGGCAGGCTGGCGACGGGCTGGGCCAGCAAGCTGCGCAAGGTAGCCGAATCCCGGGGGCGCAAGCCGTAGAGGACGACGAGAAAGAGCGTTCGCATGCAGAGATTCCTGAAGGGATGCTAGCCGCGCACCCGGGTGCGCAGATAGTCGAGCGCCGCGCTGGCTTCGTCGGCCAGGTGCGGACGTGGCAGGTCGTTCGGCCAGATGCCTTCGGCGAAGGCCTGGCGATCGCCGCCACCCAGGCGCTCGCTCAGCGCCCGCTCCCACCAGACGTGGCGACAGGCCTGGGCGTAGCTGTCCTGGGGCGCCAGGCAGCCATAGAGCAGCTTGCGCCCCAGACTCGCCCGCTGCTTGTCCAGCCCGATCAGTTGCCACTTCACCCGTAGCCGGGTCCAGACATCGGGCAGCGGCTTGGTCAGGGGCACTTCCTGCCAGTGGCGGCACAATTCCGCTGAGTAGTCTTCCCCATAGCGCTCGAAGAAGTGCGCCAGCATGAAATGCAAAAAGCGTTTTTCCGCGTAATAGTGCCGAATCGCGCCGCGGGCTTCGCTGATGGCGAGCTCGGCCAGACTGAACGACAGGGCGATCTGCTCCAGGGTATGGACCTCGTCATCGTGGCCACGCCAGTCGTCGATCAGGGCGATGGCCCGTTCGACCCGCGCCAGATGAGTCCGCGCCAGACCACAGACGCCACTGTTGTAGAGCCGTGTGTCCTCCGCCGGCGCCTGCCGGCGCTCGGCCAGCGTCGCGGCGAAACGGGCGAACTCGGGTCGCTCCCGGGCCTTGCGCCAGCGCCATTCCTCCACATCCATCACGCAGCGTTGGTCATCGATCCCATCGAACAAGGGCGCCAGCGGCGCCTGGACGACGGTATCGCTGTCGAGGAACAGGGTCTTGTCCGCCCTAGGCAGCGCCCAGGCGATGGCGCAGGCCTTGCTACGGTGGAGGTAGCCGTGCTGGCCCTGCCACTCTTTCAGGGTGGTCCCCTCAATGGGCAACAGCTCGACCGGCCAACCGCGATAGTCCTGCGGCCGGTCGGTCACGATACGGATGGCGATGTCCTGCTGCTGCCGCCAATGCAGCACGCTCAGCAGGCTGAACTTCAGCTCCTGCCGATAGGCCTGAGCACCGCCATAGACGAAGTACAGGAGTTGACGTGTTGGACGCATGTAAAGGTGCCGGCAAAAATCTGATTCTAACAACAAGCGGCTGCATAGGGCGCAAGGGTCACTTCACAGCTTGCCGCCTTCGGGTAACATGCACGCCCTGACGTTGACGGGTCCTGCATGAAGCCTCTCGAACATTCGCGCTATCTCGAACTGCGCGACGCCGCCCAGGTAGTGGAAGCCGATCACCATGGCGACAAGGTTCTGCGCCTCACCGATGGCAGCTATCTCAAGCTGTTCCGCCGCAAACGGCTGCTGACCTCGGCTGCCCTGTTCCCCTACGCCCAGCGCTTTGCCGACAACGCCCGCCAGTTGGCCGCGCGCGGCATTCCCTGTCCGCAGGTGCTGGAGGTCTATCGCGCCGCCTCGCTGCAGCGCGATGTCGTGCACTACAGCCCGCTACCCGGCCAGACCCTGCGCCAGTTGCGTGAGTCGGCACAGGCCGAGGCGCTGCGTCCGGCGCTGGGGCGCTTCATCGCCGGCCTGCACGACAAGGGCGTCTATTTCCGCTCGTTGCACCTGGGCAACGTGGTGCTGACGCCCGCAGGCGAACTGGGCCTGATCGACATCGCCGATCTGCGCTGCCATGCCCGCCGCCTGCCGCTGCGCTTACGGGTACGCAATTTCCATCACCTGCTGCGCTACAGCGAAGACCGCGACTGGCTGTTCCAGCCCGGCCGCGAGCCCTTCCTGCGGGCCTACGCCGAGGCTTGCCGCCAGCCCTTGGACTGGCGTGACCTCGACCGCCAGCTGAACGACTAGCTCGGCAGCGCCCGAGCCAGCGCCAGCTTGCGCCGCCGCTGTACCTCGCCGCCGACGATCATCGCCGCCGGCAGCAACACCAGTGGCCATAACTCGTCCGGATTGCCGATCAGCTTGGCGCCGTCGAAGTTGAGCATCAGCAGGGCCACGGCCAGATAGAGCCCCCAGGGATCGCGGTGGCGCAGCGCGGCGCCCAGGGTGGCCAGCATCAGCACGGCGAAGATCAACAGCGACACCAACCCGGTGTAGATGCCCAGGGAGACGAAGATGTTATGCGGATGCTGGATGGCCTCAGTGCCGTGCAACAGGTCGTGGCTCTGGTAACCCAGGCCGCAGCCCAGCCACCAACCGCAGCCTTCCCAATCCTTGATCATGAAGTGGAACAGCTCGATGCGGCCGGAATCCGCCCGCCCCCAAAAGGAGACGAACCAGGCCTCGGTATGCACCACCTCGACCACCCCGGCGATCAACGCACTGACCAGCACGACGAAGGCCAGGGTCCGTAGCGGAAAACGCGGAAAGGCGAAGAGCACGCCGAGGGCTGCCAAGAAGACGATGCCCACCAGCCCGGTGCGGGTCTGCAGGGCGAAGGAGATCCCGACGATGGTGATCACCACGGCCGCCAGCAACTCGCCCCAGCGCCGCTCGCGAATCCAGGTGGGCGCGGCGAGGCCGCCCAGGCAGACCAGCCAGATGCTCACATAGATGGGGTTGGAGATCCGCCCCGGCAGGTGGATGACCCGCTGGCCCACGGCATAGTGCCCGGTGAGCCAGAAGACCAGGCTGGAACCCACCGCATAGGCACAGAGAATCCAGAAGGCCAGGCGTACCAGACTGGGTCGGCGAAAGAAGTCGCCATCCACCAGGCAGGCTACGATCAGTACGAACAACAGCACATAGAGGATGTGCTTGAAGAACATCCCCTCCTCCGCCCGTGCGCCCGGCACGATGAACCAGGCGAGAAACACCAGCCAGAGCAGCAGCAGCGGAGAGCGCCAATCGATCAGCCGCGGACGCAGGACGAAGAGGATCAATGCCGGTAGGGCAATGGCCGCGTAATAGAAGCTGTTGATCCACTTCGCCACGGGAATGCACAGATAGGCGGCCATGAACACCAGCACCGCCAGGGTGAAATAACGGCTCTGCTGCAGCCGATCGAGCACGGGTGTCACCACAAGAGGGCTCCGAGGAGTGCGCCGACCAGGAAGGCCAGTGCCAGTTTGATGCGTTCCATACGCCGGCGCTTGCGCTTGTCGCGGCGATCCTTGTCGCTGACCACATGCTGGCCGAAACCGGTATGCAGCACGGCGTCGTTTTCCAGGATCAGCGCGTGCCGGCTTTCATCGGCATAACGCCGCGACAGCTCCTTCTCGCCGCTCAGCTCGCCATAGGGAGCGTGCAGCAGATAATCAGCGCGCCGCCGCAGACCGGGATTGAAGGAAAAGCCTTGCCATTCGGGCTTGTGCGAGCCGACTTCATGAAAGGCGATGCCGGCATGCACCTGTCGTGGCTTGAGATAGACGTAGGGGCTATGGATCGCCAGGTCATGGGCATGGCTGCGCAGCCACACCTGCAGCGCCTGGGGATCGGCCTCCAGCAGCGCCTGGGAGTCCTCGATGAAGCCGGGGCGGTAGAAGGCCCAGTCGTCTTCGCAATGGAAGATCCAGGCGGTCTCGACCCGGGCATAGGCGGCGTCGACACTGCGCATCTGGCCGAGCTTGGGATTGTTGACGATGAACTCGGTGTGTTCGCGCCAGTGCGCCGGGATGCAATCGCGTACCCGTTCGTCACCGGAATCCTCGGTGATGAAGACCCGGCGAATGGGCGCGGTGTTGAATTCGTCGAAGGTCGCCAGCGTCTGCGTGAGCAGCTCGAAGCGCCCGCAACTGGTGACGACCAGGGAAATGTCGCTATCGGCGGAAAACTGCACGTTCTACCCTTTCTGCCAGGTGAGTCGAAAGCTTGGCCTTGCGCGCCGCATCAGCGTCCCAGCCTGGCCAGCAGGCGTTGCAGGAACCCCGGTGCGACCACTGGCCGCAGCGCTGGGGTTATAGCCGAAACCACGCGTTCGCCCAAGTGGCCGAAGGCGAAAGAGTGACGGGCCAGAGCCTCTCCGGCCTTGGCGATGGCCGCGGCGTGCGCGGGATCCGCGCGCAGTCTGGCGAGCTTTTCGCGCAATTCGTCCAGCGAGCGATAGAGCACCACGTTGACCCCGTCGGCGAAACCCAGCGCCCGGTTCTCTTCCTCGCCCTGGTCGTAGGTGAAGAGCACGCAGCCGCAGGCCATGGCCTCGAAATTCTTGATCATGTATTCGCCCATGCCAACGTCGGCACCGACGAAGAAGCGGATGCGATTGAGCGTCTGCAGGTATTCATCGCCCGAACGAGTCTTGGTGATCAACAGCGGCTCGACCTTGGCCAGGTCTTCCAGCAATTGCTTGCGCCCGCTGTAGGCCACGCTGCCCAGGCTGCCGACGAAGCCCAGCTCGATGTCGCGTTCCAGGCTCAGGTCGCGCAGGCGACTGTCGTCGTAGCCCTTGGGCACGAAGACGGCGTCCACCCCCTCTTCCTGCAGGCGCCGCGCCACGCCGGCTCCCGAGACCAGCACCCGGACATGGGGGATGGCCCGATAGTAGCGGCTGAATTTGCCGGTGTACTTGCAGGGGATGAAGTTCTGGTAGGCGTCGTGTTCCAGCTCGACCAGATTGGGCAGGCTGCGGATGAAGGCGATCTGCTTGAGCTGCTTCTTGAACCTCAAGAACAGCAGGATGCGGTCGTATTGCTCGGGCTGGGGCACGGCGCGGCGGAAGTAGCCGCGCAGATCGGCCTGCTCGGCGTCGCTCAGCCAGCGCAGGTCGCAGTCGCAATGGGCGGCGATGCTGGCATAGAAGTGGTCCAGCAGGATGCGTTGTTCCTTCTGGACCAGGAACAGGACTTTCACGGCGCCGGAGCCTTGAAGGCGGCGACCATGGGCAGCCGCCAGAAGTCGCGGCGCACGGCCTCGTCGGAGAAGCGTTCGGCCAGGCGTTCACGCATGTGCTGGACGCAGGCGCGTCTCTGGCTGGGAGCCAGGCGGCCGAGATGCTGCAGGCCCTGCGCCAGGGCTTCGGCATCGCCCAGGGGAAAGAGAAAGCCCACCCCTTCGACGATCTCCCGGGCACCACCGCAAGCGGTGGCGATCAGCGGCACGCCGGCGGCCATGGCTTCCAGCAGGACCATGCCGAAGGGCTCATGGTCGGAACTCAGGGCGAAGACGTCGAAGGCCTTGAAGTAGCGCCGGGCGCCTTCCACCTGGCCGAGGAACAAGACCCGGTCGGCGATGTTCAGCTCGCGCGCCAGGTCCTTGAGGTCGTCTTCCAGGCGGCCCTTGCCGAGGATGGCCAGCAGGGCATTGTTCGGCAGGGTCGCTAGGGCGGCGGCGAAGCCGCGCAGCAGGGTGGCCTGGTCCTTGTCCGGGTGCAGACGGCCGACGTTGCCGACAATCCAGGCGTCCTGGGGCAGCTTGAGCTCGGCACGGGCCTGGTCGGCCGGCAGCAACTCGCGCTCCACCGTCTCGACGTCCAGGCGGTTGTAGAGGGTCTCGATGCGTTCGGCCGGCCAGTCCTTGAGCCGCTGGCGGATCTCGTCGCGCACCGCGTCGGAAACGGCCAGGAGACTCAGGCGCTTGCTCATCAGCTTGGCGAACAGCCGCCGACCGAGGCGATCGTAGTCGCCGAAGGCATGGTGGACGCCGATCACCGGCAGATTGGTGGCCAGGCAGGCGATCCAGATCGGCTTGAAGCGATGGGCGATGACGAAGCGGATGCCCCGCGAACGGACGATCTCGCGCAGCGCCTGGATGGCGCCGAGCTTGAGGCCGCGTACGTCCCGCGAGGAGTACTCGAGGAACAGCACCTCGTCGCTACCGCAGCCGGCAGCCACCTCGCTATCGGCGGCGCCGGTGAGGAACGCCGTGGTGACGCGATAGCCGCTGCCCGCGAAGAGGCTGGCGGTCTGGCGGGCGCAGTCGAGGAAGGGACCGTCGTAGCCGTGACAGAACTGCAGCACCCGCGGTTCGGCGGAACGCGTCATAGGCCGGCACCTTCCTTGACCACCAGGATGTCTTCCATGATCAGGTACTGCAGGTCCGAGCCGTAGAACATGTTCAGGGCATCGGTGGGCGAGCAGACCATGGGTTCGCCACGGCGGTTGAGCGAGGTGTTGAGCGAGACGCCGTTGCCGGTGAGCTTTTCCAGCTCCAGCATCAGGTCGTACCAGCGCGGATTGTGGCGGCGCTCCAGGACCTGGGCACGGGAGGTGCCGTCTTCGTGGACGACTTCGGGGACCCGGCTCTTCCACTCCTCGTTGACCTCGAAGGTAAAGGTCATGAAGGGCGAAGGATGATCGACCTTGAGCATCTGCGGGGCCACGGTGTCGAGCATCGACGGGCAGAACGGCCGCCAGCGCTCGCGGAACTTGATCTGGGCATTGATACGGTCGGCCACGCCCGGCACGCTGGGGCAGCCGATGATGGAGCGACCGCCGAGGGCGCGCGGACCGAATTCCAGGCGGCCCTGGAACCAGGCCACCGGATTGCCGGCCACCATGATCTCGGCGATACGCCGGGGCATCTCGTCGATCCGCTGCCACTTCGGCGCATTGGGATGCCGGGCACAGGCGGCGATGACGTCCTCGTTGCTGTAGCCAGGGCCGAGATAGACGTGCTCCATCTTCTCCACCGGTACGCCACGGGCGTGGGAGACGTAGGCCGCGGCGCCGACGGCGGTGCCGGCATCGCCCGAGGCGGGCTGGACGAAGAGCTCCTTGACCTCGGGACGGGCGATGATCTTCTGGTTGAGCTTGACGTTGAGCGCGCAACCACCGGCGAAGGCGATCTTGCCGGTCTCGCGGATGATGTCGCCCAGGTAGTAGTCCATCATCTCCAGCGCCAGCTTCTCGAACAGGGCCTGCATGCTGGCGGCGTAGTGGATGTAGGGATCGTCGGCGATATCGCCTTCGCGCTTGGGCCCCAGCCACTCGATGAGCTTGGGCGAGAAGTAGTAGCCCTTGCCCTTTTCCTTGTAGCGGCGGAAGCCGATGACGTTGGCGTAGTCGGTGTTGATGATCAGCTCGCCGTTCTCGAATTTAGCCAGGCGCGAGAAATCGTACTTGCTGGCATCGCCATAGGGCGCCATGCCCATGACCTTGAATTCGCCGTCGAGCATCTCGAAGCCGAGGAATTCGGTGAGGGCACCATAGAGGCCGCCCAGGGAATCCGGATCGTAGAACTCCTTGATCTTGTGGATCTTGCCGTTCTCGCCGTAGCCGAAGAAGGTGGTGGCGTATTCACCCTTGCCATCGATGCCGAGGATGGCGGTCTTCTCGCTGAAACCCGAGCAGTGATAGGCACTGGAGGCATGGGCCAGATGGTGCTCGACGGCCTCGAGCTTGACCTTCTTCAGGTCGAAACCCAGCTGCACCAGGCACCATTCGATGCGCTTCTTGTAGCGGTGGTAGCGGCGATTGCCGAACAGGATGGCATCCAGCGCGCGATCCGGGGCGTAGGCGTAGCGCTTGGCATAGTGCCAGCGGGCCTCGCCGAACAGACTGATGGGCGCATAGGGAATGGCCACCACGTCGACGTCGGCGGGGGTGATCCCGGCCTGTTCCAGGCAGAACTTGGCCGACTCGTAGGGCATGCGGTTCTTGGCATGCTTGTCGCGCACGAAGCGTTCTTCTTCCACCGCGGCGATCAGCTTGCCGTCGATGTAGAGCGCGGCGGAGGGATCGTGGCTGAGGGCGCCGGACAGGCCAAGGACGGTGAGGGACACAGGTAAAGCCTCTGTACAGGGCGTAACCAGGGGTTCGCCGGGGTTTCGCGAGGCCGCTGCAGGCCCGCCTCGCCTCAAAAACGGCGAATTATAGCCGTTCGCCGCCAGCGGGGTAATCGCGCCACGGCACATTGTGGCCAAACCGCTGCCCGTCCCGGGCCGAAAACGCCGAAGCCCGCCGGATCGCTCCGGCGGGCTTCGGCCTGTCCTAGGGCGCTGTCAGCGCTTGTCGGGCAGGGCGTAGGCGATCACGTAGTCGCCGCGATCCGGCGACTGGCGGGCGCCACCGGCGCTGATGACCACGTACTGCTTGCCGGTCTTGGGCGAGACGTAGGTGATGGGCGTACCCTGGCTGCCCACCGGCAGGCGTGCGCGCCAGACCTCGCGACCGGTGCCGCTGTCGTAGGCGCGCAGGTAGTAGTCCTGGGTGCCGGCGAAGAACAGCAGCCCGGACTGGGTCGCCAGGGAGCCGCCCAGGGTGGGCATGCCGATGGGAATCGGCAGGTGCATCTTGATGCCCAGCGGCCCGGTGTCCTGCACGGTACCCACCGGCACCTGCCAGGCGACCTTGCGGGTCTTGAGGTCGATGGCGGTCATGGTGCCGTAGGGCGGTGCCTGGCAGGGAATACCCAGCGGCGAGAGGAAGCGGTTACGCAGCGAGCCGTAGGGGGTACCGGTCTGGGAAGCCGCGCCCATCTCGACCCCACCGGCCTTGTCGCTCTCCATCTGGGCGCGCGGGATCAGCCGCGTCCACAGGCCCAGGCGCATGTCGTTGACGAACAGATAGCCGGTGGTGGGATCGATGGAGTTGCTGCCCCAGTTCATGCCACCCAGCGAACCGGGCCATTGCAGGGAAACATCGGTGGACGGCGCGGTGAAGAGGCCGTCGTAGCGCATCTTCTTGAACTGGATGCGGCAGATCAGTTGGTCGAAGGGCGTGGCGCCCCACATGGAGGACTCGGTCAGGGTCTCGGTACCGATCGACGGCATGCCGACGGATACCGGCTGGGTCGCAGCGTGGCGCTCACCGTCCACGGCGGGAACCGGCGCCTTGACCGGCTGATCACGGACCTCGGCGATGGGCTTGCCGGTCTCCCGGTTGAGCAGGAAGATCTGGCCGGCCTTGGTGGTCTGGATCAGACCCGGCAGGGTACCGCCCTGTCCGTCCGGCACGTCCACCAGGGTCGGCTGCGACGGCAGGTCGTAGTCCCAGAGATCATGGTGCACGGTCTGGTAGACCCAGCGCTCCTGGCCGGTCTTGGCGTCCAGGGCGACCACCGCGGAGTTGTACTTGTCGTCATTCGGGGTACGCTCGCCGCCCCAGGCATCAGGGGTGGTATTACCAGTCGGCAGATAGATCAGCCCCAACTTGGGGTCGTAGGCCATCGAGGTCCAGACGTTGGGCGTGGCGCGGTGGTATTCGTTGCCCGGCTGCAGCGGCGTCGACGGCGACGCCTCGCCCAGGTCCCAGAACCAGACGCGCTTGCCAGTGTGGACATCGTAGGCGCGGACGACGCCGCTCGGCTCGTTGACCGCGATGTTGTCGGCCACGCGACCGCCGACCACGATCAGGTCACCCGCCACCAGGGGTGCGGCGGTCAGGGTATAGAAGCCAGGCTTGACCTCGCCCATGCCGGCCTTGAGGTCGATCATGCCGTTGTCGCCGAAATCGGCGCAGGGCTTGCCGGTATCGGCATCAAGGGCGAACAGGCGGGCGTCGATGGTGGTGGTGATGATGCGCCGCTGGCAGACAGCCGCCGGCTGGGCCGGGGCGGCAGTAGCGACAGCGCTGGCCTGGGCCGCGGGCGCATCCTCGTAATAGGCCACGCCCCGGCAACGCTGCCAGTTGGGTGCGGTGGCCTTGGGATCGAAGGACCAGCGCTTGGCGCCGGTATCGGCGTCCACGGCGAACACCAGGTTGTGCGGACTGCACAGGTAGAGGGTGTTGCCGACCTGTAGCGGGGTCTGCTGGTCTTCGGCACCGAAGCCGTTGCTCAGGGGCACGTCGCCGGTGCGGAAGGTCCAGGCCACCTGTAGCTGGCCGACGTTGGCCTTGGTGATCTGGTCCAGGGCGGCGAAACGGGTCCCGGCGGTGGTATTGCCCCAACTACGCCAGTCTTTCTGGGCGGTTTCGGGCGTCACCGGGGTCACGGCGGGGGTGGTGCTAGCGGCCACCAGCGGCTGGGGCTTGAACATCCAGGCGAAACTCGCCGCGCAGGCCACCGCCAGCAGACCGGCCAGCAGGTAGCCACCCTTGCCGGCGACGCCGCCACGGGCGCGTACCAGCGCCGGATAGGCCAGGGCCACCACCGCACCGATCACGGCGAACATCATCAGCCGCGAGACCAGTGGCCAGAACACCAGGCCGACATCGGCCAGCGCCCAGACCAGGGTCGCCAACAGGAACAGGCCGTAGAGCCAGGCCCCGGCCGGTCGGCGGGCGGCGATCAGGCCACCGGCGATCAGCAGCAGCAGGCCACCCAGGACGAAATACAGACTGCCACCGAGGGTGGCGAGGTAGATCCCGCCGCCGCCCAGGGCCAGGCCCAGGAGGGCGATCAGCACGCCCAGGGCAGATACCAGGAATTTGCAGGCGCCCGAGGCGCCCCCGTTACCACTCATCGTCGTCTCCTTAAAAATCATGCACGCCAGAAGCCCGCCACTGGCGGGTCCGTTCTTGGATCTCGTTATAGGTGCCGGACGTATCGCGCAGACCAACCGCCCTAGCGGGGCCCCTCAGGCTGCGGCATTCTGCCACAAAGGTAGCCAGCTAATTAACCAACCAGTACATTTCCGAGCGAAACGGGTCGGTTATCGAACGATCAGCGCTTAGGCCGGTGGTAGACGGCTATCGAGCAACTGATACAGGGCGCTACCAACCGGCCAGTTACGCAGCAGCCGGGCGCGATCACGGGCATAGGCGCGGGCATAGGCCTGGTCGCTGGTATGCGCCTGCAAGGCATCGAGGTCGATCACCTGCCAGCGGTCGTCGTGCCAGATCAGATTGGTCCCCTTGAAGTCGCCATGCCCGAGTCGCTCACGACGCAGGGCATCGACCAGGGCCAGCAGGGCGTCCAGTTCCGCCGCGGGCGGGGCGGAATCGACATAGGGCGCGAAGCGCTCCAGTAGATTGGGACCCGCGAGGTAAGGCGTCACCAGATAGGCGCGTCCGCGCAGACCAAGAAAACGTCGCTCGCGCACGGCCAGGGGTTCGGGCGTGGGGATGCCGAGGAACAGTAGCCGATGCCCTTCGCGCCAGCTGTGCCAGGCCCGGCTGGGCCGCCAGAAGCGGGTCAGCCAGTGGCCGAAGCCCTTGATGTTGTAACGCTTGAGCACCAGATCCTGGCCCTGCCACTGCAGCCGCGCCACGGTGGCGGCGCCGCCGTCCTTGAAGGTCGGCAGTCCGGCCAGAGCGGCGTCCGGTTCGGCGATCAGACCTTCCAGGATGGCCAGCCAGCGGCGGCGGACGGCGATCAGGCCGAAGGCGCCGCGGGTGACGGCGAACAGGGTGCACTCCCGGCCGCTCTTCTTCAGGTAATCCGCCAGCCGCCAGCGGCGGATCTCGGCGGTACGGGCCAGCAACGCATCGAGGCGCAGGGCGTGCTCGGCGTTGACCAGCAGGTAGTGAATCAACAGCTCTTCCAGCTGGGCATCCAGGGCGGCCGGCAACTGGGCGAAGAACACCGCCAGATTTTCCTGCACCCGCGCCTGGGACAGCGGCTGACCGACCGTCTCGGCCTGGATGTCCGCGGCATCTATCACCAGGGCCACACCGTCCTTGACCAGCAGGTTGTCCAGGTGCAGATCGGCTTGCCAGAGGCCCTGGGCATGGAGCCGGGCCAGGGTGGCCAGCGCCGCGCCAAGCAAATCGTCCTGCGCGGGCGACAGCGGCGGCTCGCCGGCGATCTGCTGCCAGAGCTGGTCGACGCTGGGCGCGGCCTCGATGAAGTCGAACAGTAGCCAGGCGCCCTGCCCGCTCGCCTCGCCACTCTCCAGCAACGCGGGCGTGGGCGCCGCGGCTGCCGCCAGCAGACGACAGCCCTCGCGCTCGCGAGCGAATTGCCGGGCGGCGCGCTCGCCCACCAGCAACTTGGCCAATACCCGGCGGCCCTGCCAGAGCGCTTCGCCGACATAGCGCTGACCGGGCAACACCCGCAGCAACGAGCGCAGCTCCAGCTCGCCGCCGGGTAGTTCGATCCTGAGCGGCAGCGCCGGGGCGCGGCCGGCCTTGGCGAGTTGTTCCAGGGTCATGCCTTACGCTCCTTGTGTCGGCGCCGTCCGGCCAGCCGTTGGCTCCAGTCTCGTACCGCGGCGCTATCCAGGGGTTGTTGCAGATAGCTGGCCAGCAGGAGTGCGACATCCGCCTCACGCCACTGCGGCGCGCGGCGTAGCAGGGGTTCGAGATCACGCAGGCGATCACGCCGGCCAAACAGCAACGGCCGGGTCTTTTCCAGATCGATCAGACGCGCGACCAGGCCTTCGCCCTGGCGCTGCAGGAAGAGGTGCTTGGGATAGAAGCAGCCGTGGACCTGGCCGGCGGCGTGCAGCCGCCGGGCCAGTTCACCGACGGCGACGAGCACCGCATCGCGTTCGTCGGGCGACAGGTGCGGCCAGACGCGCAGCCAACTGTCGAGATCGCGCCAGTCATCCAGAGCGCGGGTCAGCAGGATGGCGCGCCAGCCCTCGGCATCCCGTCGCTCGCCATAGTAGGCCAGCTCCAGCGCCGGGATGCCGAGTTCAGCGTAGCGGCGGATGTTGCGACTCTCGCGAGCGAAGGTGGGCTCGCCCAGCGGGCGGGCCAGGGTCCGAGTCAGGTAATCACGCTGCCGCTTGAGGTAGTAGCCGTGACCGGCCACGTCCAGGCGAAACACCTGGCTGAAGCCGCCGCGCCCCCGGTTGGGTTCGTCCACCGCCGGCAGCTCCAGCGCCCATAGCGCCGCGAAGCTGTCCAGGCCAGCGCCGGCCAGCACGGCCTTGTCCTCGGCCGCCCACCAGTCGTTCATTCCCGCCCCTTGAAATAGTCCAGCACCTCGCAGATGCGCCCCTTGTCATTGTCGCTGAGCCGCGGGCGACCGCGGTATTGCAGATAGAACCTGAGACGCTGGGTGCGCGAGAGCTGGTACTTGGCTACCTTGTCCAGGCAGGCCAGGTCCTTGACGATGCGCCAGCGCAGCCAGTGGCCGACCCAGAAGGCGCCGCCCGGGCAATCGATGAAATAGAGCACGCCCTGGCCATCCACCAGCAGGTTGCGCCACTTGAGATCGTTGTGGACGAAATGGTGGTCGTGCAGGGTACGGGTCGCCGCGGCCAACTGGCGGCTGATGTTGTCCACCCAGCGCCGGTCGCGCAGCCGCGGATCCTCGCGCCGCGCCAGCTCGGCGAGATCCAGGGTGTCAGGAATCTCCCGGGTGATCATGGCGCCACGGGTGAAGCCACGCGGCGAGCGCTCCAGGCCCCAGCCCACCACCGGTGCGGTGGCGATACCCCATTTGGCGAAGCGCTTGAGATTCTGCCACTCGGCCTTGACCCGCGGCCGCCCCACATAACGCCGCAGCCCCTTGCCGGCGCCGTGGTAGCGCTTGACGTAGTAGCGGATGCCGTCGCGCTCGATACGGATCACTTCCGACAGCGGATCGCTGGTCAGCCGCTCGCCCGCAAGAGCGAACACCGCTTCCAGGGTGGCGAACTCGGGGAGATGGGCAACGCTGGAATCGATCCGCCAGTCAGCCATCAGAGCAGATCCCCGTAGCGCTCCTTGCGCTCCAGCAGCGCGGCGGCCTTGCGTTCGAGACGCGCCAGCAGCGGGGCCTCGTCGCGCAGGATCTCGCGCAGTGGCCGCTGGAAATATCCGCGTAGGAAACGCAGGAAGTCCCGCCGCGTCAGGCCGATGCCCAAGGCGGAGAAATACAGTCCGGCCAGGTCCTTATCGCGCCAGCGCCGGGGTATCTGCGTCCGGCACTGTGCGCGGTGCAGGTCGATCAGCCAGAGCCGTAGATTGGCCACCGTGACCGGCTGGGCGGTGTCGAGCAGGAAATGGCAGATATAGCAGTCGCGGTGATTGACCCCGGCGCGGTGCATGGTACCGGTCATGCGCGCCACCTCGGCGATCAAGGCGCGCTTGAGCGCCGGCTCCGGCGGCTGGCGACTCCAGTCGAGGCTGAAATCCTCGAGGCTGACGGTGGGTGCCAGTTCCTCGGTGATGATGAAGGAATGCTGGGTCGCCGGATTGGCGCCACGATCGCCGAAGGCCACGGCGGTCATGGTCGGCACGCCCACCTGGTGCAGTCGCGCGATGGCCTGCCACTCCTGGCGCGCACCCAGCACCGGTTGCTTGAATTGCAGCAGATTCTTGGCGATCTCGCCCCAGCCGATGCCGCGGTGGATCTTGACGAAATAGCCGCGCCCGGCCACCTCGGTGCGCAGGGTCCGGCGCCCATCCAGCTCGCGGAATACCTGGCCCTGCAAGGCCTCCACGGCGACGAAGGGGTCCTGGCCAGCCCAGCGGCTGGCGAAGGGCTCGCGCAATTCCAGGGTCATGCCACCCCCAGGATGACGTCGGCGGCGCGCTCGGGCAGCGAATAGAGATCGGCGCTGTCGGCGAAGGCCAGGCCATTGCGCCCCTGCACCGCGCGGCGCTCGGGATCGGCCAACAGCTCGGCGAGCATCCGATCCAGGGTCTCCTGGGCGAAGGGCGACGGCACCACTTCGCCGGCGCGTGCCTCGTCGATGTAGTGGGCGTAGCCGCAGACGTCGGTGACCAGCACCGGCAGCCCGGCGACCAGCGCCTCCAGGAGCACGGTGCCAGTATTCTCGTTATAGGCCGGGTGGATCAGCAGGTCGGCGCCGAGCAGGAAGCGCGGGATGTCGCTACGCCCCTTGAGGATCTGTACCCGATCACTCACGCCCAGCGCCTTGGCCTGGAGGATGAAGGGCTTGGGATCGTCCTGGCCAATGGCGAACAGTCGGGTGCGGCGGCGCAATTCCTTGGGCAGAGATGCCAGCGCCCGCAGGCTGCGATCCAGCCCCTTGGTCTTGAAGCCGGAGCCGATCTGTACCAGCAGCAATTCGCCCTCTTCCAGACCGAATTCGCGGCGGAAGTCGGCACGGATCTCGGCGGCATTGGCCGGGGCGCGACGGTCGGCGGCGATGCCCGGTGGCAAGAGATGGAAACGCGGCGCGGGCGTCCCGTAGTGCTTGACGAACAGCGGCTGCTGCACCTCGGAGATCATCAGGATCTTGGTGCGCGACTCGGGGGCGAACACCGCCCGCTCGTATTCGGCGAAGTGGCGATAGCGACCCCACTGGCGATACAGCGGATTGCGCAGGGTCTGGGCCTTGTCCTCGAAGCAGGGATCGGCGGCGTAGTAGACGTCCAGCCCGGGCATCTTGTTGAAGCCGATGACTCTATCCACCGGATCGCGGGCCAGATCGGCCTGCAGCCAGGCGTGGAATTTCTCGTTGCGTCTGTGATTGAACAGAGCGCTGACCTTGGCCACCCGCACGTCGAAGCCCTCCGGCACCGCGCCTTCCCAGATCAGGGTGTAGACGCGGATGGCGTGGCCGCGGCGCTGGCATTCCTGGGCGATGCGCAGGAAGTCCCGCTGCAGACCGCCGAAGGGAAAGTACTTGTAGAGCACGAAAGCCAGGGTCATGCGGGGAGGTCTTCCAACAGCAGGGTTTCCAGTTCCAGTTCGACCCGCTCCGGGGTCAGGGCGGCGAGGCTCGCGGCCGGCTGATCGCGCGGCTCGTCGGTGCCGTCCAGGCCCACGGCGCTCAGATGTACCTGGGAGCGGCCATAGGCGCCGACCTTCTTCGGACTGGTCGGGCCATAGAGCGAAACGGTGGGCACGTCCAGGGCGGCCGCCAGGTGGCCGAGACCAGTATCCACCGCCACGCAGGCTCGGGCGCCGGCCAGCACCTTGGCCACCCCGGCGAGATTCAGGCGCGGCAGCACCTGGACGCCATCCAGGCCGTCGGCGATGCGTTCGGCACGGGCGTGCTCCGCCTCGTTGCCCCACAGCAGCCGCACCGGCCAGTCCAGCCGGCTCATGCGTTCGGCCAGTTCGCGCCAGTGGGCCTCGGGCCAATGCTTGCTGACCCAGGTGGTACCGTGCAGGAAGACCACATAGGGCGTCTCGTTGGGTCCGGCCAGGCGGTGCCGATCCAGCCCGTAGTCGCCCACCGAGTTCGGCAGCGGATAGTCCAGCGCCTGGGCGAACAGCTGACGTACCCGCTCCAGGGCATGCTGCCCCTTGGCCACGTGGTAGCGCTCATCGTAGAAGCGACTGGCCAGCGGCTCGCGCGCCGAATGGCGGTCGAGACCGGCCACCGGCGCATTCACATAGCGGGTCAGCCAGGCACTCTTGAGCAGACCCTGGGCATCGATCACCCGGTCGTAGGCCTGCTCGCGCACCCGGTTCTTGAATTCGCCCCATTCGCCGCTGGCCCAGGCGGAAAAGGGTTGCTTGCGCCAGCGGCGCAGGGCCACCGGGATCACCTGACCCACTGCCGGGTGCCAAGCAGGAATCTCGGCGAATCCCTCCTCCACCACCCAGTCGAAGCAGATGCCGGGGATGGCCCGGGCGGCATCGGTCAGCGCCGGCAGGGTATGGATGACATCGCCCAGGGACGAAGTCTTGATCAGCAGAACACGCATCTAGCCTACCTCGACCGGATCGGCGACCAGGCGGCCGAGGGCGTCCTGCACCTGACTCGGCTGAAGCAGGCGCAGGCAATCGTAATGGCCGAAGCGGCAGGTGCGGTCGAAGCAGGGACTGCACTCCAGCCCCAGGCGCACCGTTTCCACCTGGCTAGCCAGCGGCGGCGTGAAGCCCGGCGAGGTGGAGCCATAAACAGCTACCAGCGGGCGATCCAGGGCGGCGGCCACGTGCATCAGGCCCGAGTCGTTGCTGACCACCGCGCTGGCGCAGGACAGCAGATCGATGGCCTCGGCCAGGGAGGTGCGCCCGGCGAGGTTATAGACATCGTCTTCCAGGCCAGGGGTGACCCACTCGCGGATCTCCTCGCCACCGGGGGCGTCCTTTTGCGAGCCGAATAGCCATACCTGCCAGCCCTGCCGCAGCCGGGCATCGGCCACGGCGGCGTAGTGCTCGGCTGGCCAGCGCTTGGCCTCGCCGAATTCGGCGCCCGGGCAGAGCGCCAGCACCGGCCGGTCCAGGCTCAGACCGAAGCGCTCCAGGGCGGCGTCGCGGCTGGCCGGGTCGATGGCCAGTCGCGGCTCGGGATAGGGTTTGGGCAAGGCGGTACCCGGGGCATAGGCCAGCGCCATGAAGCGCTCGATCATCAACGGATAACGGGCCTTGTCCAGGGTGCGGATGTCGTTGAGCAGGCCGAATCTCATTTCGCCGCGCCAACCGGTGCGCTTGGGGATACCGGCGAAATAAGGCACCAGCGCCGACTTCAGCGAATTGGGCAGCAGGATCGCCTGGTCGTAGCGACCGCGCAGTTGCTGGCCGATACGCCGGCGAGTGGCCAGTTCGAAAGCGCCATGACCGAGGGGAAAACTCAGCGCCTCGCGCACCTCGGGCATGCGCTCAAGCAACGGGCGACTCCACTCGGGCGCGAGGACGTCGATCTGGCAGTCGGGGTGCTGGCGCTTGAGGCAGACGAAGAGGGTCTGCGCCATCACCATGTCGCCGACCCAACTGGGTCCGATGATCAGAATATTCATGTTGGCAGGCGGTCGGCACCTAGCGGGTGACCGACTCCAGCCACATCAGGCCCTGCCTGATCGAAAGGTCCCGCTCGGACATCGACATCTTGACTCTCCTAACTGATGGCGGCCTAAAAGGTAGCCGGATTGCCAGACGGTGCGTCCAACCCCAGGCCGTGCCAGATGCGGCGCACTTCGTCGCGCTCGGCGAGAAAGCCATCGGCCGGCACCTTGCCCGGCTGTTTCTGCAAGACCAGGCGGTGCATCGCGGCGCGGTAGACCTTGTAGGCTTCGCGCAGGGCGATGGCGTCCGTGGCCGGTAACAGACCGACCGCTTCGAGGGATTCCAGGATGCGGATATTGTCGGGAAAACGCAGCAATTCGGGGTGCTGCCACGACCAGGCCAGAACGGCATATTGGACCATAAATTCGATATCGACGATACCGCCGGCATCCTGCTTGAGGTCGAACAGCTGCTCCGGCCGGCGCGCGTTCGGTCCCAGGCCACCGGCGGTGACCGCGGTGCCGAGGTTGTCGAGCATCTTGTCGCGCATGCTGGCCACCTCGGCCCGCAGCGTCGCCAGCTCCCGCTGCCGCCCCAGGATCCGCGCCCGCACGGCGTCGAAGCGCTCGCCCAGCCGCGGGCAACCCGCCACTACCCGCGCCCGCACCAGGGCCTGGTGCTCCCAGGTCCAGGCCTCGCTGCCCTGGTAGCGCTCGAAGGCCTCCAGCGAGCTGACCAGCAGCCCCGCCGCGCCGGACGGCCGCAGGCGCATGTCCACTTCATAGAGGGTACCCACCGGGGTGGTGGTGGTGAGCAGATGGATGATGCGTTGACCAAGGCGATTGAAAAACTGGGCGCCATCCAGGGGCTTGGCGCCATCGCTCTCGGCCAGGGGATCGGCATCGTGGATGAACACCAGGTCGAGGTCCGAGCCATGCCCCAGCTCGATGCCGCCGACCTTGCCGTAGCCGACGATGATGAAGTCCGGCTGGCAGGGCGAGCCATCGCGGCGCTGGGGGGTGCCGTGGCGCTGCACCAGTTGGCGCCAGGCCAGGCCGAACACCTCGGCGAGAATCACCTCGGCCAGCCAGGTGAGGTAGTCGCTCACCTTCATCAAGGGCAGGCTGCCGACGATCTCCGCCGCCGCCACCCGCAGGCTATGGGCGCGCTTGAAGTGGCGCAGCACGTCCATCTGCTGTTCCAGGTCTTCTTCGGGCAGGCGCATCAGCCGCTCGCGCAACTCGGCGGCCAGCTCCGGCTTCTGCGGCGGATTGTAGAGCCGGCCTTCGTTGAGCAATTCATCGAGCAGCGCCGGATAGCGGGCGATCTGCTCGGCTACCCAGGCGCTGGCGCCGCAGAGTTCCAACAGTCGCGCCAATGCCGGCGGATTCTCGCTGAGCAGGACCAGATAGGCGGAGCGCCGCGCCACCGCCTCCACCAACGGCAACACCCGCTCCAGCGCCCGGTCGGGCTGCTCGTCGACGCTCACCGCATCCAGCAGGCGCGGCATGAAGGCATCCAGCCGTTCGCGACCGGCGCGCTGCATGGCCCGCACCTGGCCACTGGCGCGCAACTGCGCCAGCAACTCCAGCGCCTGCTCCGGTGCCTGGAAACCCGCCTTGCGCAAACGCGCCAGGCTTTCCTCGGGGTCGAGCAGGTCTTCCCATAATGGCAGCCAGCTGTCTTCCAGCTCGGCGCTCTGGGCTTCTTCCTCCGGATCGGCGATGGTCTGCTGGAAATGCCAATCGACGCGCGTACGCCAGCCGTCTAGTGCCGCATAGAAGGCGTCCCAGTCGGCGTAGCCCATCAGGAAGGCCACCCGAGCCCGGTTCTGGGGGTCCACCGGCAGGGTCTGGGTCTGCTGATCGGCGATGGCCTGCAAGGCATGCTCGACATAACGCAAAAAACCATAGCCTTCGCGCAACTCGGCTTCGGCCGACGCCGGCAGATAGCCTCGCTCGCGCAAGCTGGTCAGCACCTTGAGCAGCGGCCGCTGTTGCAGTACCGGATCACGCCCGCCGTGGATCAGCTGATAAGCCTGGGCGATGAACTCCACCTCGCGGATGCCACCCGCGCCCAGCTTGACGTTGTCGGTCATGCCGCGCCGGCGCACCTCCTGCCGGATCAGCTGCTTCATGCTGCGCAAGGCTTCGATGGCGGAGAAATCCAGGTAACGCCGATAGACGAAGGGCCGCAACAGGGTCAGCAATTCGGCGCCACTGGCCTGGTCGCCACCGACCACCCGCGCCTTGATCATGGCGTAGCGCTCCCAGTCGCGCCCCTGGTCCTGATAATAGAGTTCCATGGCCGCGAAGCTCAGCACCAGGGCGCCGGCGCTGCCATAGGGGCGCAGACGCATGTCGACGCGGAAGACGAAGCCGTCCACGGTGACGGCGTCCAGCGCCTTGATCAGCCGCTGGCCGAGCCGGGTGAAGAATTCCTGGTTGTCCTGCTCGCGCCGCGCCCCGCGCGTCTCGCCCGCCTCGCCATAGGCGAAGATCAGGTCGATGTCGGAGGACAGATTGAGTTCGCCCGCGCCCAGCTTACCCATGCCCAGCACCACCAACTGCTGCGGCTCGCCACTATATTGACCGGTCGGCACGCCGAACTGGGCGCACTGCTGGGCGTACAGCCAGGCGCAGGCCTGGTCGATGCAGGCATCGGCCAGGTCGCTGAGGTCGCGGCAGGTTTCCACCAGGTCGGCCTGGCGGGTCAGGTCGCGCCAGACGATGCGTACCTGCTGCAGCATGCGGAAACGCCGCAAGCGCCGCCCCAACTCGGCTTCGTCCGGGCAGTCCGCCAGCACCTCGCGCAGCCGCTGCGCCATCTCCCCCGGCGCCAGCGCCTGGTGCAGGGCACCGCTGTCGACCAGTGCCAGGCAGGGCTCGGGCAGGCGACAGAATTGCTCGACGACGAAATCACTGAGCGCAGCCACCCGCCGCCATTCCGCGCGCAACGGCGCGGACCACTGCGCATGCCGAGCGGCAGCAGTCGACTCGCCGGCCAGAGCTTCGCCCAGGCGGCGCTCGGCGAGGTCGGCGCATGCGACGAGAGTAGGAGGCAGATCGGGACGAAGAGGCGGTATCATGGGCAGTCCTGCGCAAAGACAGTCGAACCCCGCCACCCCTGCTACGCCGCCGATTCCGGGGACATTCCGACGGACCACCCGGTCCGAGCGGGAACCGTTTCCATGTCCGCGGTTCGGAGTTCGCGAGCCCTGGAGCAGAGCGTTCGACAAACGTCGAATTGTTTTTTATCCATTTCAGCCGAGAGCTGAAACGAAATTGAATTTGTAGTAAAACTACACGCCGATCGGAACCGTCCGGTCATAAATCCAAGAATTTTCGCTGCCCCCAAGAGGCCGGCGGCGACCCTGAGGCGACCGATTCTGGAAGCCTTTCCGCCCTGGAGCAAGCCATGCAAGATCTCGATCCCGTCGAAACCCAGGAATGGCTGGACGCCCTGGAGTCCGTCCTCGACCACGAAGGCGAGGAGCGCGTTCATTATCTGATGACCCGCATGGGCGAACTGGCCACCCGCAGTGGTACCCAGCTGCCCTACTCCATCACCACCCCCTATCGCAACACCATTCCAGTGACCAAGGAAGCCCATATGCCGGGCGACCTGTTCATGGAGCGCCGTATCCGCTCGCTGGTCCGCTGGAATGCCCTGGCGATGGTCATGCGCGCCAACCTCAAGGATCCGGATCTGGGTGGCCACATCTCCACCTTCGCCTCCAGCGCCACCCTCTATGACATCGGCTTCAACTATTTCTGGAAAGCGCCCAACGAAGAGCACGGCGGCGACCTGATCTACTATCAGGGCCACGCCTCGCCCGGCGTCTACGCCCGTGCCTTCCTGGAAGGCCGCCTCTCCGAAGACCAGATGAACAACTTCCGCCAGGAAGTGGACGGCAAGGGCCTGTCGAGCTACCCGCACCCGCACCTGATGCCCGACTTCTGGCAGTTCCCGACCGTCTCCATGGGTCTGGGCCCCATCACCGCCATCTACCAGGCCCGCTTCATGAAGTACCTGGAGAACCGCGGCTACATCCCGGCCGGCAAGCAGAAGGTCTGGTGCTTCATCGGCGACGGCGAGTGCGACGAGCCGGAAACCCTGGGTGCCATCTCCCTGGCCGGCCGCGAGAACCTCGACAACCTGATCTTCGTCATCAACTGCAACCTGCAGCGCCTCGACGGCCCGGTACGCGGCAACGGCAAGATCGTCCAGGAACTGGAAGGCATCTTCCGCGGCGCCGACTGGAACGTCACCAAGGTCCTCTGGGGCCGCATGTGGGACCCGCTGTTCGCCCGCGACACCGAAGGTCGCATGCAGCAGCGCATGGACGCCGTGGTCGACGGTGAATACCAGAACTACAAGGCCAAAGACGGTGCCTATGTGCGCAAGCACTTCTTCGGCGCCAATCCCGAGCTGCTCAAGATGGTCGAGGACCTGTCCGACGACGAGATCTGGAAGCTCAACCGTGGCGGTCACGACCCCTACAAGGTCTATGCGGCCTACCACCAGGCGGTCAACCACAAGGGCCAGCCCACCGTCATCCTGGCCAAGACCATCAAGGGCTACGGCACCGGTGCGGGCGAAGCCAAGAACACCGCGCACAACACCAAGAAGGTCGATGTGGAGTCGCTGAAGAAATTCCGCGATCGCTTCGACATCCCGCTGAACGACTCCCAGCTCAGCGAGCTGCCCTTCTATCGCCCGGCCGACGACAGCGCCGAGATGAAGTACCTGATGAGCCGCCGCGAAGCCCTGGGCGGCCACCTGCCCCAGCGTCGCGCCCGCAGCATCAGCATCCCCACCCCGCCGCTGGACACCCTGAAGGCGGTGCTGGACGGCTCCGGCGATCGCGAGATCTCCACCACCATGGCCTTCGGCCGCATCCTGTCGCAACTGGTCAAGGACAAGGACCTGGGCAAGCGCATCGTGCCCATCCTCGCCGACGAGGCCCGTACCTTCGGCATGGAAGGCATGTTCCGCCAGCTGGGCATCTACTCGCCCCACGGCCAGCTCTATGAGCCGGTCGACCGCGACCAGGTGATGTACTACCGCGAAGAGAAGGATGGCCAGATCCTCCAGGAAGGCCTCAACGAGGCCGGCGCCATGTCCTCCTTCATCGCCGCCGGTACCGCCTACAGCAACTACAACCAGCCAATGCTGCCGGTCTACATCTTCTATTCGATGTTCGGCTTCCAGCGCATCGGCGACCTGGCCTGGGCGGCGGGCGATGCCCAGACCCGCGGCTTCCTGCTCGGCGGCACCTCCGGCCGCACCACCCTGAACGGTGAAGGCCTGCAGCACGAGGACGGTCACAGCCACATCCTGGCCGGCACCATCCCCAACTGCCGCAGCTACGATCCCACCTATGCCTACGAGCTGGCGGTGATCATGCGCGAAGGCATCCATCAGATGATGGAACTGCAGCAGAGCGTCTTCTACTACATCACCGTGATGAACGAGAACTACCAGCAGCCGGCCATGCCCGAAGGTGTCGAGGAAGGCATCATCAAGGGCATGTACCTGCTGGAAGAAGAGAAAGGCGACTTCAAGCACCGCGTCCAGCTGCTGGGCTCGGGCACCATCCTCAACGAGGTCCGCGCTGCCGCGAGCCTGCTGCGCGAGATGGGCGTCGGCGCCGACATCTGGAGCGTCACCAGCTTCAACGAACTGCGCCGTGAAGGCCTGGCCGTGGATCGCTGGAACCGCCTGCACCCGCTGGAAGAGCGCCGCCTGACCTACGTCGAGCAGTGCCTGGGCGAGCGCCAGGGTCCGGTCATCGCCTCCACCGACTACATGAAGCTGTTCGCCGACCAGATCCGCCAGTGGGTCCCCACCGAATTCCAGGTGCTGGGTACCGACGGCTTCGGTCGCAGCGACAGCCGCAAGAAGCTGCGTGATCACTTCGAGGTCGACCGCCGTTGGGTCGCCGTCGCCGCTCTGCAGGCGCTGGCCAACCAAGGCAAGCTGGAACGCAAGGTCGTGGCCGACGCCATCACCAAGTTCGGCATCGACACCGAGAAGCGCAATCCCCTGGATTGCTGATGCGGCACACGGATAAGAGGAAACAATTGTGAGCGAGACCATCCGCGTACCCGACATCGGCAGTGGCGACGGCGAAGTCATCGAGCTGCTGGTGAAGGTCGGCGATACCGTCGAGGCCGAACAGAGCCTGGTGGTGCTGGAGTCCGACAAGGCCAGCATGGAGATCCCGGCCCCCAAGGCCGGCAAGATCGCCGCCCTGCACATCAAGGTCGGCGACACCCTCAAGACCGGTGATCTGCTGATCGACCTGGAAGGTGACGACGCTGCCTCCGGTAGCGAACCCGCCGCCGAACCCAAGGCCGAGTCCAAGCAGACCCAGGTCGAGGAAAGCGAAACCCCGACGCCGGCCGGCGACGAGGACGCTTCGGCGTCCGCCGGTGAAGGCGAGTCCCAGGAGATCCACGTTCCGGACATCGGCTCCAGCGGCAAGGCCAGCATCATCGAGGTGGCGGTCAAGCCCGGCGACACCATCGCCGCCGAGCAGACGCTGATCACCCTGGAATCCGACAAGGCCAGCATGGAAATCCCCTCCCCCGCCGCTGGCGTGGTGGAGAGCGTTTCCGTCAAGGTCGGCGACGAAGTGGGCACCGGCGATCTGATCCTGGTGCTCAAGGGCGCCGCCAATGCCAAGCCGAGCAAGAGCGTCGCCTCCACCGCTGGCGACAAGCCCGCGAAGGAAGCCGCCGAGCCCGAGCTGCACGAGGAAGCCGCCGCCGAGCCGGCCGGTGAATCGGTCGAGGAGATCAAGGTCCCCGACATCGGCTCCACCGGCAGCGCCAACGTCATCGAGGTGCTGGTCAAGGCCGGTGACCAAGTCAAGGCCGAGCAGTCGCTGATCGTGCTGGAGTCCGACAAGGCCAGCATGGAAATCCCGGCGCCCAAGGCGGGCGTGGTGGAAAGCGTCGCCATTAAGGTCAACGACCAGGCCAAGACCGGCGATCTGATCCTGACTCTGAAGGTGGCCGGTGCCGCGGCCAAGCCGGCTGCGGGCAACGCTGCCAGCGCCCCGGCGCCCGAGAAGAAAGCCGCGGCTCCGGCCAAGGCCACCGCTCCCGCCAGCGCGCCTGCCGCTGGCAAGGGCAAGAAGGTCCACGCCGGTCCGGCGGTGCGCATGGTCGCCCGCGAATTCGGCGTCGACCTGGGCGAGGTCACCCCGACCGGTCCCAAGGGCCGCATCCTCAAGGAAGACGTCCAGACCTACGTCAAGGATCAGCTGCAGAAGAGCAAGGCGGCCCCGGCCGCGGCTGCGGGTGCCACCGGTGGCGCCGGCATCCCGCCGATCCCCACCGTGGACTTCAGCAAGTTCGGCGAGATCGAAGAGGTGCCGATGACGCGCCTCATGCAGGTCGGTGCCGCCAACCTGCATCGCAGCTGGTTGAACGTGCCCCACGTCACCCAGTTCGACCAGTCCGACGTGACCGAGCTGGAAGCCTTCCGCGTCGGCCAGAAAGCCGTGGCGGAAAAGGCCGGCGTCAAGCTGACCATCCTGCCGTTCCTGCTCAAGGCCTGTGCCCATGTGCTCAAGGAGTTGCCGGACTTCAACGCCTCCCTGGCGCCCAGCGGCAAGGCGGTGATCCGCAAGAAGTACGTGCACATCGGCTTCGCCGTGGACACCCCGGACGGTCTGCTGGTCCCGGTCATCCGCAACGTCGACCAGAAGAGCCTCCTGCAACTCGCCGCCGAAGCCGCCCAACTGGCGGAAAAGGCGCGGACCAAGAAGCTCAGCGGCGACGACATGCAGGGCGCCTGCTTCACCATCTCCAGCCTGGGCCACATCGGCGGTATCGGCTTCACGCCGATCGTCAATGCCCCGGAAGTGGCGATCCTCGGCGTGTCCAAGGCCAGCATGCAGCCGGTCTGGGACGGCAAGGCCTTCCAGCCGCGCCTGATGCTGCCGCTGTCGCTGTCCTACGATCACCGCGTGATCAACGGGGCCGCCGCGGCGCGCTTCACCAAGCGCCTGGGCGATCTGCTGGCGGAAATCCGCGGGCTGCTGCTATAAGCCAAACAGGACGGTAGCCGACTCGGCTACCGCTTCCTGACAAAAAATAAGAAACCCCGCTCGTGCGGGGTTTCTGTCTTATGGTCGATTGAAACGGTAGGATGGCCGCTCGGCGCCTACTTGTGTGTACCCGGCCTCATCGGGCACCCTTATTAGTCATCTGATATCGCCAGTGGCGGAAAGGAAAAAGGATTAATGATTTACCTGCCCTTTCCGATAACCCAAGGGTATCCATCCGTCTTCACAAGGACGCGAACACGCGCATGAGTATTCACTCCGACGCTGCCGATGCCGCGGTAGCCGATCAAGCAGGCGCCCTGAGCGCTCCTGCTCGGTTGGGCTTGCTGCGCTTCGAGCGTCTGAACGAAGCCTCCTGGGCGATGCTCTACCTCGATCCGCGCTGCGAAACCAGCCTCGGCCTCCCCGCGCAGGCGTTGTGCTCCTTGATCGACGCCCCCTACGCCAGCCTGATGGAGCCCAGCGTGCGGCATCGCCTGCACGAGGACATCCAGCTGCAGCTCGCCGAACACGGCAGCTACCAGGTCAGTTACCTGTTCCACTCGCCCGATGCCCCCTATCACGTCATAGAGGTGGGAGAAAGCCTGCAACGCCATGGGCGTCCCCTGCTGCGCGGCTATCTATTGCGGGTGATGGGCAACGAGGCACTGACCGGCGAATGGGAAGCCCATACCCTGGCCCTGCGTTCCACCCTGGCGCTGCTGCAGGAAATCCAGGACTTGGACAAACAGCGGTTGGTACTGGCGCAGGCGCGGCAGACGCTGCTGCTGGAGCTGTCCCGCTGTGCGGTGCGCAAGCCCCCCTCGGACAGCGAGCTTGCGAAACTCCTGCTTAGCCATGGCCCTGCCGCCTTCACCGTCGACCAGGTGAGCCTATGGCGCCTCGACGACAACGGCCTGACCTGTCTGACCAGTGACGAGCGGATAACGACGCCGTGCAGCGATCATCAAAGGCGCTTGCGCGAGCAGGGCTTGATCGAAGATGCCAGCCAGGTACTGCAGCCACCGAACACGGCCGCCGGTACCGCCCTCGATGTCGCCCTGATCCATGACGACACCCTGACCGGCCTGCTGTGCCTGCGCCGTGCCCAGGCTGCCACCTGGGAAGCCGGAGACGTCGGCTTCGCCCGCGACCTGGCGGATTGCCTGGCTGCGCTGGTGCACGGTCAAGAGCGGCCACCGGAGCGCGGCCATCCGCTCACCCGGGTGATGGAAGCCAGTACCGACGCCTTCCTGCTGCTGGACGCCGATGGCCGCCTGGAACATGCCACCGACAGCTTCACCCGGATTACCGGCTACCCCAACACCCGGATCCAGGGCACCCTCATCGAAGCCCTGCCCGCGCTGGAAAACTGGAGCGAGCTGCTCTACGAAGCCTGGCAACGTCTCGCGCACCAGGACAGCTGGCAAGGCGAACTACGCTGCTACCGGCGCGATGGCGAAAGCTACTGGGGCATGCTGTCGCTGTCCAAGATCCTGCAACCCAACGGCGAGCTGCAGGGCTATTTGGGGATCTTCCAGAACACCAGCAAGATCCGCTTCGCCCAGCAACAAAACGACGAGGTGGTCTTCCGCGACAGCCTCACGGGCCTGGCCAACCGCAACCATTTCATCGCCCGCCTGGAAGCCCGCCTGGAACAGTCCAACGCCAATCGCGAGCACTCGCTGCTGCTGGTGGACATCGACAACTTCAAGCGGGTCAACGATAGCCTCGGACACCACATCGGCGACCAGTTGCTGGTTGGCCTGGCCCGCCGCCTGCGCACGGCGCTGGGCAAGAGCGCGCTGATCGCCCGTATCGCCAGCAACGAATTCGCCGTCCTGCTCGAAGGGATGGACGCGGTCGCCGCGGCCGCTCTGGCGCGCGACACCCTGGTCGCCCTCGATCCGCCTCTGTATGTAGAAGGTCACCCCACCCTGATCAGTTGCTCGATCGGCCTGACCACCGCGCGGCCGCACGAGACGGATCCGCAGACCCTGATCAAGCACGCCGGTCTCGCCCTGCACCGGGCCAAGGCCAATGGCGGCCATCAGGTCCAGGTGTTCACCGAGGCACTGATCGCCGAGGTCAGCCACAAGCTGTTCATGCAGAACAATTTGCGCCGTGCGCTGGAGCAGAACGAGCTGCTGATGCACTACCAGCCCAAGGTCTGCCTCAAGCGCGCCAAGTTGCTTGGCCTGGAAGCCCTGATCCGCTGGCAGCATCCGGAAAAGGGCATGATCCGGCCGGACCAGTTCATCAGCGTCGCCGAGGAAACCGGTCTCATCGTGCCCATCGGCAAGTGGGTGATCCGCGAGGTCTGCCGCCAGTTGCACCAGTTGGATGCCGCGGGCTTCGGCGACCTGCAGATCGCCATCAACCTGTCGCCCAAGCAATTCACCGATCCGGATCTGGTGCAGTCCTTCGTCACCATCCTCGAAGAAGAAGGCATCGCCCCCCAGCGCCTGGAACTGGAGCTCACCGAAAGCCTGCTGCTGGATGCCACCGACGCTACCCGCGAAACCCTGGAAGCCCTCAAGCGCCTGGGCATGAGCCTGGCGATGGACGACTTCGGCACCGGTTACTCGTCGCTCAGCTACTTGAAAAAATTCCCCATCGACATCATCAAGATCGACAGGAGTTTCATCAAGGACATCCCGGACAACCAGGACGACATGGAAATCACCTCCGCGGTGATCGCCATGGCCCACAACCTGCGGTTGCAGGTGGTTGCCGAGGGCATCGAGACGACCGAACAGCTGGCCTTCCTGCGTCATCACCGCTGCGATATCGGCCAGGGTTATCTGTTCGACAAGCCGATCCCGGCCGAGCAACTCGATACCGCCCTGGCGCGTTATCTACCGATGCTCTGAGCTGCCGAGCGGCACCGACCCTGCCTGGGCGATTTGCGTACACTGGGTGTTTCGCCAGGCCTTTCCAACGAGGTAACCCATGGTCCTGCGTTCCGAAATCTTGACCAAGAAGACCCATCTGCCCTCCGCCGACCAGGCACTCCCCGGCCGGGAAACACCCCTGGCGGTACCCGAGGCGCATTTCGTCAACGGCCATCCGCTCAAGGCACCCTTCCCCACCGGGCTGCAAAGCCTGGTCGTCGGCATGGGGTGTTTCTGGGGCGTGGAACGGCGCTTCTGGCAGCAGCCGGGCGTCTGGACCACCGCTGCGGGCTATGCCGGCGGGCACACGCCCAACCCGACCTACGAAGAGGTCTGCTCGGGCCTGACCGGCCATACCGAGGTGGTGCTGGTGGTGTTCGACCCGGCGCAAACCTCGCTGGAAGCGCTGCTGAAGATCTTCTGGGAAGCCCACGATCCGACCCAGGGCATGCGCCAGGGCAACGATGTCGGCACCCAGTACCGCTCGGCGCTGTACTACACCGACGAGCGCCAGCGCGAAGCCTTCGAGGCCAGCCAAGCCGCCTTCCAGGCCAAGCTGGCCGAGGCGGGTTATGGCGAGATCACCACCGAGATCGCCCCGCTACCGCCCTTCTATTACGCCGAGGCCTACCATCAGCAGTATCTGGCGAAGAATCCCAACGGCTATTGCGGCCTGGCCGGTACCGGCGTCTGCCTGCCACCGAGCCTGGCGGTCTGATCCCGAGCCGCGCTAGCGGCTCCCTGTTGGGCTTCGGCGGTAGAGCCGCCTCAACCCAACCTACGCCAGGTCGCTCTCGTAGGTTGGGTTGAGCACAGCGAAGCCCAACAGCGCCAGGCTCAGCACCACCCTGTGGGGCTCCCGGCGCTAGAGCCGCCTCAATCCAGCCTACATCTATTCCGCAATCAACCAATCCAACTGCCAGCTACCTTCGCCCTGAGCCAGGTGCGCGGCCAACCAGGGCAGCAGCTCGCGCAGCTCTTCCTCCAGCCCCCAGGGCGGATTGACGATGGCGAGGCCGGAGCCATTGAGACGACCGGGATCATCCGCCGCACGGATCAGCAATTCCGCCTGCAACAGCTTGGGTGCGCCACTGCCCTGCAGCCCGGCATAGAAGCGCTTGAGCTGGCGACGATCCTTGATCGGATACCAGAGGGCGATCACCGTCTGGCGCATGCGGCCGATGGCCTCCTGCACCGCCTTGACGCAACGCTCCAGCTCGTCGGCCTTCTCGAAGGGCGGATCGATCAGCAGCAGGGCCCGTCGCTCGTTCACCGGCAGCAGCGCGCGCGGCAACAACCAGCCGTCCTTCTGGTGCACCGCCACGCGACGATCGCCCGCCATGTTCTCCTTGAGCAACCGCCCGTCTTCGGGATGCAGCTCGTTGAGCAGCAACCGGTCCTGGGGTCGCAGGGCCTGGCGCATCAATTCGGGCGAGCCGGGGTAGTAACGCAGGGCACCGTCGGGATTGAGCGCCGCCACCGCCTCGCGGTAGCCGGCAAAGGCCGCGGGCGCGTTTTCCAACCCCCAGAGCCGGCCGATACCCTCGCGCCATTCGTCGGTACGGCTGGCCTGGTCGCCGGCCAGGTCGTAGCGACCGACACCGGAATGACTGTCCAGATAGACAAAGGGGGCTTCCTTGCGCGCCAGCAAGGCGGCCAGGCGCAGCAGGGTGGCGTGCTTGAAGACGTCGGCGTGGTTGCCGGCGTGGAAGGCGTGTCGGTAATTCATGGGATACTCCAGCGTCAGCCCTACAGTGTACCGTCTTCCTCCACCGCCAGCGGCGCTGCGCTTTGACACCCCGGCCGCCCAGCGGGTTAAATCCCCAGGTTCTTCAATCCTTTGCCATAGGAGTCGCGCTTGGACGCCGTCACCATCAACAGCTTGTTCTTGATCGGTGCGGTGCTGATCGGCCTGTCGATTCTGGTCAGCTCGATTTCCTCGCGGATCGGCATCCCGATCCTGGTGATCTTCTTGGTGGTCGGCATGTTCGCCGGGGTCGACGGACCCGGGCACATCGCCTTCGACAACTATCCGATGGCCTACCTGGTCGGCAACCTGGCCCTGGCGGTGATCCTGCTAGACGGCGGCATGCGCACCCGGGTGTCGAGTTTCCGGGTGGCACTCTGGCCGGCCTTGTCGCTGGCCACCGTGGGGGTGATGATCACCACCGGCCTGACTGGCCTCGCCGCGGCCTGGCTGTTCAATCTCAGCCTGCTGCAAGGCCTGCTGATCGGCGCCATCGTCGGCTCCACCGATGCCGCTGCGGTATTCTCCCTGCTCGGTGGCCGCGGCCTCAACGAACGGGTCACCGCCAGCCTGGAGATCGAGTCGGGCAGCAACGATCCCATGGCGGTGTTCCTCACCGTCACCCTCATCGAGATGCTCGCCAGCGGCCAGACCGGTTTCACCTGGAGCTTGCTCGGTCACTTCGTCAGTGAATTCGCCATCGGCGGCATCATCGGCCTGGGCGGCGGCTGGCTGCTGCTGCAACTGATCAACCGTATCCACCTGGCCGACGGCCTCTATCCGCTACTGGCCATCAGCGGCGGCCTGCTGATCTTCGCCCTGACCAACGCCGCCCACGGCAGCGGCATCCTCGCCGTGTACCTGGCTGGCCTGCTGCTGGGCAACCGGCCGATTCGCAGCCGGCACAGCATGCTGCACATGCTCGACGGCATGGCCTGGCTGGCGCAGATCGGCATGTTCCTGGTGCTGGGCCTGCTGGTGGAGCCGCATAACCTGCTGCCCATCGCCCTGCCCGCCCTGGGTTTGGCGCTATGGATGATCCTGGTGGCCCGCCCGCTGTCGGTGGCCATTGGCCTGCTGCCCTTCCGCGCCTTCCACGACCGTGAGAAGGCCTTCATCGCCTGGGTCGGCCTGCGCGGCGCCGTGCCCATCATCCTCGCGGTGTTCCCGATGATGGCCGGTCTGCCCCAGGCGCAGCTGTTCTTCAACGTAGCCTTCTTCATCGTGCTGGTGTCGCTGCTGGTACAGGGCTCCAGCCTGCCGCTAGCGGCCAAGCTGCTGAAGGTGACCGTCCCCCCGGAGCCGGCGCCCTTCTCCCGCGCCGGCCTGCAGGTGCACCCCACCAGCGAGTGGGAGCTGTTCATCTATCGCCTGGGCGCCGAGAAATGGTGCATCGGCGCGGCGCTACGCGAACTGAAGATGCCCGAGGGTACCCGCATCGCCGCGCTGTTCCGTGGCGAGACCCTGCTGCACCCTTCGGGCAGTACCACCCTGGAAGCCGGCGACATCCTCTGCGTAGTCGGCCATGAGCACGACCTGCCCGCCCTGGGCCGGCTGTTCAGCCAGGCACCGCAGCAGACCCAGAGATTCTTTGGCGACTTCGTCCTGGAAGCCGATGCCGAACTCAGCGCCGTCGCGGCCCTGTACGGCCTGCAACTGGGCAATGTGGACGGCAACCAGCGACTCGGCACCTTCATCACCCACGAAATCGGTGGCGAACCCATCGTCGGCGACCTGGTGGAGTGGAACGGCCTGGTATGGATCGTGGCCGCCATCGAGAACCAGCGCGTGCGCAAGGTGGGGGTGAAGTTTCCCGAAGGCAGCAGCAGCGGACCCGCGCTCTTTCTATAGGAGACGACGGACCGGGTTCGCGGCTTGGACGGCCCTGCCTTGCACCCCGGGCAGCCTGGCTTTAACCTCGCGCCTTTCCACTGCCCGACGCCTGCCGTATGTCTCGCCTGTCCGCCCTGCTTGGTGCTGTCGCCCTCTGCGGCTGCCTGTTCACCCTTCCCGCCGTCGCCCAGGACTTCGGACCGCCCGATGCGCAGCAGGTCCAGCAGAGTCTCTCCGACCTGGCCAATCGCAAGCTGCCTGCCGCCGAGCAGGCCGCCGCCCAGGAGAGCCTGCAGCAGACGCTCAAGCTGCTCGATCAGCGTGACCAATACCTCAAGCAGCTGGACGACCTGCGCCAACAGGTGGCCCAGGCGCCGCAGCAGACCAAGGACGCCCAGCGGCAACTGGCACGGCTGCGCGCCGAGCCGGTCAAGCCGGCGGCGCAGCGCTATGCCGGCGCCACGCCCCAGGCCCTGGAGCAGCGGCTGAGCGAGACCGGCCTTGCGCTCAACAACGTGCAGGACGACCTCAACGCCGCCAACAGCCTGGTGATCAACGCCCAGACCCGCCCCGAGCGTGCCCAGGTGGACATCGCCAACCTGCAGACCCGTCTGCAGCAGATCGCCGACCTGCTCAAGAGCGGTCGTGAGAACACCAAGCCGCTCACCAGCGAGCGACGCAACCAGTTGCTCGCCGAGCAGGCCGCCGACACCGCCCAGATCCAGCTGCTGCGCCAGGAATTGGCCAGCAACAGCGTCCTGCAGGACCTGGGCTCGGCCCGCCGCGAACTCTATACCGAGCAGGTCAAGCGCTACGAGCAGGAAACCCTGGACCTGCAGACCCTGATCAGCGGCATGCGTCGCCAGCAGTCCGAGAAGACTCTGGCCGAAGCCTCGCGCGAATCGGAGAAGAGCGCCGGCGATGACGTGCTGTCCCAGGAGACCAAGGCCAACCTGCAACTGTCCGACTACCTGCTGCGGGCGACGGATCGGCTCAACGACCTCAACCGCCGCAATCTCGAGGCGCGCCAGCAGCTGGACCAGCTCAAGCAGACCAGCGAGACCATGGATCAGCAGATCGGTGTACTCAAGGGTAGCGTCCTGCTCTCCAAGCTGCTCTACCAGCAGCGGGCGGCCCTGCCTTCGGTCAAAGTGAACAAGGACCTGACCGACGACATCGCCGATCTACGTCTCTATCAGTTCGAGTTGAACCAGCAGCGGGCCCAGATCGCCAATCCGAATGCCTATGTCGACAATCTGCTGGCCCAGCAGCCGCCGGAAAAGGCCACGCCGCAACTCCGCCAGCAATTGCTGGACCTGCTCAAGACCCGCGCCGACCTACAGGACAAGTTGAACACCGAGCTCAACGCCCTGCTCAGCGAATCCATCGACCTGCAACTCAACCAACGCCAGTTGCAGACGACCGTGACCAACCTGCGCGGCACCCTCGACGAGCAGATGTTCTGGATTCCCAGCAACAAGCCGCTGGACTGGAACTGGTTGAAGAGCGCGCCCGGCAAGCTGCTGCAGCAGTTGCGCGACGTGCCCTGGGGGGCCAGCCTCCATGAGCTCTATGTAGGTCTCGCCGATCGGCCCCTGTTGCTGCTGCCACTGGTGCTCGCCTTCGCCACCCTGATCTGGCAGCGGCCGCGTATCCATGCCCGCCTGGCCAAGCTCAACCGGGATATCGGCCACCACCAGCGCGATAGCCAGTTGCACACGCCTCAGGCCATCCTGCTCACCATCCTGCTGGGCCTGCCCGCGAGCCTGGTGCTCTGGCTGGGCGGTGTGGCCCTGGAAGGCGACGAGCGCGGCGTCAACGCCGCCATCGGTGCGGCGCTGCTGGAAATCGCCGCCGGTTGGCTGGTGTTCTACACGGTGTACCGCCTGCTGTCCTCCGGTGGCGTGGCCGAGACCCACTTCCGCTGGGCTCGCCCCCAGGCGCAGTCGCTGCGTCGGCTGGTACGTCGCGTGGGGCTGCTGGCCCTGGCGCTGATGGCGGTGGTAGCCATCGCCGAACGCCAGCTGGCCGGTCTCGCCGACGACGTTCTGGGCATCCTCATCGTGTTGGTCGCCTATGCCAGCCTGGCCTGGATGCTGGGGCGCTCCCTGCTCAACGCCAGTGCCCGGGAACGCCTTCCGTTCTTCCGCCTGCTGCTCGGCCTGATGATCACCGCCATCCCGGCCGTGCTGTTCTGCGCCGTGCTGTTCGGCTACTACTACACCGCGCTCAAGCTCACCGACCGGCTGGTGGATACCCTCTATGTGCTGATGGCCTGGATCATCCTCGAGGCCACCCTGGCCCGTGGCCTGAGCGTGGCGGCCCGGCGCCTGGCCTACCAGCGCGCCCTGCAGAAGCGCCAGGCGCAGCAGGAAGACGCCGAGGGCGTCGAGGTGGTGCAGGAGCCGGTCCTGGATATGGAGCAGGTCAACCAGCAGTCCTCCCGGCTGTTGCGCCTGACCCTGCTACTGGCCTTCCTCGGCGTGCTCTATCTGGTCTGGGCCGACGTGGTAGCGGTGTTCTCCTACCTGGACAACGTCACCCTCTACCAATACACCAGCGGCACCGGCGCTACCGCCACCGAGGTACCCCTGACGCTGCGGGTATTCATCATCGCCCTGGTCATCGCCGGTCTCACCGTCGCCCTGGCGCGCAACCTGCCCGGTCTGCTGGAGGTGCTGGTGCTGTCGCGCATGAACCTCGCCCAGGGCAGCGCCTACGCCACCACCACCCTGCTGTCCTACGTCATCGTCGGCTTCGGCGCCGTCACCACCCTGGCGACGCTCGGGGTGAGCTGGGACAAGCTGCAATGGTTGGCCACCGCCCTCTCCGTCGGTCTGGGTTTCGGTCTGCAGGAGATCTTCGGTAACTTCATCTCCGGCCTGATCATCCTTTTCGAGCGCCCGGTGCGCGTCGGCGATCTGATCACCATCGGCAACGTGACCGGCACGGTCAACAAGATCCGTATCCGCGCCACCCACATTACCGATGCCGACCGCAAGTCGGTGGTAGTGCCGAACAAGACCTTCGTCACCAGCCAGCTGATCAACTGGACGCTGACCGATACCGTCACCCGCATCGTGCTGAGCCTGGGCATCAACCGCGGCAGCGACCTGGCCGAGGCGCAGCGGCTGATCATGCAGGCGGTGAAGGAAAATCCGCGGGTCCTGCACGATCCCGAGCCCTCGCTGTACATCATCCATTACGGTGCCAGCACCCTGGACCATGAACTGCGCATCTATGTGCGCGAACTGGGTGACCGCAGCGCCGCCACCGACGAGCTGATTCGGCGGATCGATCAGTTGCTGCGCGACGCCGGCATCAACCTGCTGTCGACACCGCAAATGGAGATCACCCTGAAGAATCGCCACGGAGCGGAGAAACAACTGGGCAAAAAGTCCCTCCTACCTGAAGGGGATGCCCAGCAGGAGGCCGAGGATCCCAAGCCGACCAAGGCCTGACGGCCGCTACGAGCCTGTCCATAATCTGCTGCGCGTCGGCCAAACCGCGTTGAAAAGGGCCTGGGTCGCCAGCCCGGTCGGAATGCTCATTTACCACTCGTAAACTCGTTCGCGAGCCCGGTCCGCTTCCTCAGCCCTTTTCGCCTTGTTTGGCTCTAGCTCGCGAGATTATGAACAGGCTCTCCAGCCCCTGGGATACCCATGAAACAGCTGCTCGACCTGACCTTCGACAACAGATTCGCCCGCCTGGGCGATGCCTTCTCCACCCACATAGAGCCGCGGCCGCTGGACGATCCGCGGCTGGTGGTCGCCTCCCCGGCGGCCCTTGCGCTGCTGGATCTGGACCCGGCGGTGGCCGAGACGCCCGAATTCATCCAGGTATTCGCCGGCGCCCAGCTCTGGGACAGTGCCGAGCCGCGGGCGATGGTCTATTCCGGCCACCAGTTCGGCTCCTACAACCCGCGCCTGGGCGACGGCCGGGGCCTGCTGCTGGGCGAGGTGGTGAACGACCGCGGCGAGCACTGGGACCTGCACCTCAAGGGGGCCGGCCTCACGCCCTTCTCACGCATGGGCGACGGCCGCGCCGTGCTGCGCTCCTCCATCCGTGAATTCCTCGCCTCCGAGGCGCTGCACGCCCTGGGCATCCCGACCACCCGTGCCCTCTGCGTGATCGGCTCCTCCACCCAGGTGGTGCGTGAGCGGCTGGAAACCGGCGCCACCCTGCTGCGCATGGCCCCCAGCCACGTACGCTTCGGCCATTTCGAATACTTCTACTACACCCGCCAGCACGACTTGCTCGAACAGCTGGGCGAGCATGTCCTGGCCACGCATTTCCCCGAGCTGCTGGCCAGCCCCGAGCCCTGGGCGGCGCTGTTTCGCGAGGTGGTGGAGCGCACCGCGCAACTGATCGCCCACTGGCAGGCCTATGGTTTCTGCCACGGCGTGATGAATACCGACAACTTCTCGATCCTCGGGCTTACCTTCGACTTCGGCCCCTACGCCTTCCTCGATGACTTCGACGCCCAGTTCATCTGCAACCACTCCGACCACACGGGGCGCTACTCCTACAGCAACCAGGTGCCCATCGCCCACTGGAACCTGGCAGCCCTGGCCCAGGCCTTGACGCCCAAGGTGGCGGTCGAGACGCTGCAGGAGAACATCGCCCTCTTCTTGCCGCTCTACCAGGCGCACTACCTGGACCTGATGCGGCGGCGACTGGGGTTGCAGGAGGCCCGCGAGCAGGACCAGGAACTGGTCGAACGCCTGCTGGCCCTGATGCAACAGGGCGGCGTGGACTACCACCTGTTCTTCCGCCGGCTGGGCGAAGACGAACCCGCCGCGGCGCTGGCCCGGGTACGCGAGGACTTCATCGACCTGCGCGGCTTCGACGACTGGAGCCAGGCCTATCGCGCCCGCCTGGACGCGGAAGGCGGCGCGGCGGCCGAGCGCACCACCCGCATGAACGCGGTCAATCCGCTGTATGTGCTGCGCAACTACCTGGCCCAGCAGGCGATCGAGCAGGCCGAAGCGGGCGACTACAGCGAGGTGCGCCTGCTGCACGAGGTGCTGTCGCGCCCCTTCGAAACGCAGCCGGGCCGCGAACGCTTCGCCCAACGGCCCCCGGATTGGGGTAAGCATCTGGAGATCAGCTGCTCGTCCTGAGAGCCGGTCGGTAATCTGCCGCGCGTCGGCCTGACTGCGATCTAGGCGCCGTCGACCTGGAAGACGTGCCTCAGATAATGCAGGAAGTCCGGCTCGCCACCCTGGGCCTTGCCCGGCGCGTCGGAGATCTTGGCCACCGGCTGGCCGTTGCAGCGACTCATCTTGAGCACCATGTTCATCGGCTGCACTCCGGGGATGTCACAGGTGAAATGGGTGCCGATGCCAAAGCTCACGTTGATCCGCTCACGCAGCGCGCGGAACAGGGCGAGCGCCTTTTCCAGATTCAGGGAGTCGGAGAACACCAGGGTCTTGGTCAGGGGATCTATACCCAGCTGCTGATAATGGGCGATGGCCTTTTCCGCCCATTGCAGGGGATCGCCACTGTCATGGCGCAGGCCGTCGAACAGCTTGGCGAAGTAGAGATCGAAATCGCGCAGGAAGGCATTCATGGTGATGGTGTCAGTCAGGGCGATACCGAGCTGGCCGCGGTACTCGCGCACCCAGCAGTCGAGCGCAGCGATCTGGCTGTCGATCAGCCGCGGCCCCAGTTGCTGGTGCGCCATCAGCCATTCGTGGGCCATGGTGCCCAGGGGCGCGACATCCAGCTTCCACGCCAGATGGACGTTGCTGGTGCCGACGAAGCGGCCGGGAAAATCGTCCTTCAGGCTGCGCACCACCATCTCCTGCACACCATAGGAGAAGCGGCGGCGCGTACCGAAATCGGCCATCTTGAATTCGGCCAGCTCGTCGGCACCCGCAGCAGCCGCCAGCCAGTCGAATTTGCGATAGAGCTGATCGCGGGCCACCTGCAACGGCAGATCGGCATGACGCTGGCGATTGCGCACCTCGCTGATCAACGCCAGGATCGGCACCTCGAACAGGATGAGGTGGAGCCAGGGCCCCTTCAGGGTCAAGGTGAAGCGGCCTTCTTCCTCACCGAGGAACACATAGGAAGGATTGAAGCGGAACAGCCGCAGGAAGCGAATGAAATCGGGGGTGATGAAGGCGATGCGTTCGAGAAAGGCCAATTGACTGTCGCTGATGGCGACGTCGGCGAGGGCATCGATCTCGGCCTGGATGGCCGCATGATAGGGCCGCAGGTCTTCATCGTTGCGGCAGCGAAAGGTCCATTCGACTTCCGCGTTCGGATAGTTGTGCAGGACGGCCTGCATCATGGTGAGCTTGTAGAAATCGGTGTCCAGCAGGCTCTGCACGGCCTGCTCGGAGAAACTATCGGCCATCATTGGCGGGGCTCGGCGTCGATTGGTCAATCGACAGCATGCCGAACTTGCCTGGGAAGCGAAAGGAGCTTGGCCGCCTGGGGATTAGCGGTTATGGGTCTGGGTCATGCCGAACAGGAACAGCAGCAGGTCGTGGCTGCCGGTGTTGGAGGTGCTCAGGTTGCGCGAGACCGGAGTCTGGCAGTAGCTGAGTTCCTCGCTACCCACTACGGCGGCCGCTGGACGCAACCAACTCGCGTAGGCCAGAGTCGTGACCCCACAGAAGGCCGCCACCAGCAAACCTCGAGTAATTTGTGAAGTCATGATTCTAAGCCCCTGATCTTCCGCCCCAGCGCGTGTTGGTAAACGTAGATCAGAGTTCGCCATTGCGCAGCGTTCCACGACGAATGGCGGCGTAATTGCAGCATATCCCGACGAGCGGCGGTGTCTAGCGATATTCGTTGGCGGCATTTCTCCAGATCGAGCAACGCCACATCGAATTCCTTGCCCTCGGCGCCCTGCCGCTCGGCCACGAAGATATGCTTGGGATAGAGGCAGCCGTGCTGCCAACGATGCCGGTGCATCCGGGCCAGGACACCGGCGAGGGTTGCCAGGAAACGTTCGTGTTCAGCCTCGTTCAGTTGGCTACCACCACCTTCCGCGTACCACTGATCGAGGTCCTGATACCCTTCCAGCGCGGCGCTTACCAGCAAGGCGCGCCAGCCGCCGTCAGCTTGCCGAGCATCGCAGAACAGCAATTTCGGGACCTGAATGCCCAGTTCGCGCAGGGCCAACAGGGCATCCCGCTCACGTAGGGCGGTGGGGCGACCCAGTGGGTGCCGCAGGCTGCGGTAGAGGTGCCCAACCTGCCGCTTGACGTAGGCCAGGGTACCGTCGGGAAGCCGCAGGCGCTGGACGCCACTTTCCCCACCGCGACGAACGTTGGGCGCTTCCACCCAATCACCGGCGGTGTTCCACCAACGGTCGAAACCCTTGTCGCCCTGAGTCATGACTCCCATCGGCTGCCTCTCTTGTTCTGGAACGCTTAATTGGCCTTGCGCAAGACGTATACCCGCCACATGGCGTAGCCCGGCAGGAAATCCAGGGCCCGATCCACGACGAAACCAGCTTCGGCGACCTCTGCCTCGAACTGGCTGCGCGCGACGATGAATCGATTCTGGTAACCGCCGCGGTCCCGGCCTTCGGCCTGGCGGCGGCGCTCCAGCGCTTGGCGGCGCCAGGCTTTGAAATTGCCATCCACCCAGAGCGACAGGATGACGCTATCCTGGGTGACCCGATGGAATTCCCGCAGCAGGGCCAGGCGATCCGCCGATTCGCCCACGTGGTGGAGCAAACGCATGCAGAAGATGCAATCTACAGAATTGTCAGACAAGTCGATAGCGAAAGCCGACGTTTGCAACGGCCGTACCCGCGCTACCACCTCCGCGGGCTGCTGCGCGCAGGCGGTGGCCAGCATGTTTTCCGAGTAGTCCGCGCCAATGATCACGCGATTACGCTTTTCCGCCAGCAGGGGCCAGAAACGCCCGGCGCCGCTGGGCAGGTCCAGCACCAGATTGGGTTGGCCGGCGATGCTCAACGCTTGGCGCGCTAGTTGCTCGTCACGCCAGTGGGACAGGCGCCGCGCCAGTCCGTCCTGATGCTTGAGGTAATATTGGCGAGCGTGGTCGGCGTCGTACTTTTGCGAAAAGGGCAAATCGATGGGCGCTTTCACGGAGACGGCTCCTGGAAGGTAGGAAGGTGCCGTTAACCTACCCAGGCTGCTGTCAAACGCCGGTCAAGCCTTTGTGAAAATTCTGTAATCCTAATCCGCTACCCTGTCGCTGCCGAGTCGTATTTCGAAACGGCAGCCGCCCAGCGCGCTGTCACCCAGAGCCACGCTCCACCCCTGTAGCTGGCAGATTCGTCTGACCAAAGACAGGCCAAGTCCCAGTCCTTCGCCACGCCCTTCGGCGCCGCGTACGAAGGGCTGAAACATGGCTTCGCGCTGCTCTGCCGGGATACCCACGCCGCTGTCTTCCACCACGAAGCCCTGGGCGCCGACCTGCAAGCCGATGTAGCCACGCTCGGTATAGTGCAGCGCGTTGCGTAGCAGATTACTCATCACCGAGCGCAGGAAGGGTTCGTGCCAGAGGTAGGTGTCAGCTTCCGGCGCCACGCTCAGCCGCCATTGCAGTCCCTTGGCCTCCACCGCCGCCTGCCATTCCGCCGTCTGCCGACGGGCCACCTCGGCCAGGGTGGCCCGGGGTGCCTGGGTATCGCTGTCACCCTGGTTGCGAGCCAGCGCCAGGAACGTCTGGACCAGCTCCTGCATCTCGCGCGCAGCGCGCGTCATGCGTTCCAGCGGTCCCTGCGCCCGGGGCGGTAGATCCGGTATGGCGGCCAGCAGCTCGCAGGACGAATTGATGACCATCAGCGGCGTACGCAGCTCATGGCTGACATCGCTGGTGAACAATCGCTCGCGCACCAGTACGGCGCGCAGGCGATCGAAGGCGTGGTCGAAGGCCCCGGCCAATTCCCCCACCTCGTCCTTGGCATAGTCGGGGGCCAGGGGTGGTGTGACATCCAGGATCTGATCGCGCCGCCGTACCTGCCGTGCCAGGCGCACCACCGGGGCGATCACCCGCCGCGCCAGGGCCCAACCCAACAGCCAGGCCAGGGCCACGCTGCTCAGGAAGCCGACCAGCACCACCTTGTAGAGCAGGCGTTCCCGAGCTTCGAAATCGCTCTGGTTCTGCAACAGGACGAAGTGATTGCCCTCGAGTTCGGCCACATAGGCGTAGAAATACTGATGGTCTTCCTCCACTTCGCTGAAACCTGCTGGTAGGTCACGCAAGTGGTCGGGTAATTGCGCCACCTCGGCAAGGGGGACGAAATACAGGCGCATATCGGGATCCAGCACCGGCTGGCCACCCCGCCGCATGTCGCGCTGCACCATACGCTCCAGCTCATTGCGCAGGTCGGTGGAAATCAGCCGCTCCTCGACGGTGTGCACCACCGCGACGATGCCCAGGGAAAACACGCCGCCGACCAGGCAGGTCATCAGCACGAAGGCGATGACGATCCGCCGCGACAGGCTCAGGTGGTACTCCATGGTCAATCCTGCTCGACCAGTTTGTAGCCCACGCCATGGATGGTAAGCAGCAGCGGCTGGCCAAAGGGTTTGTCGATGACCTGCCGCAACTGGTGGACATGGCTGCGCAGGCTATCGCTGTCGGGGTAGTCCTCGCCCCAGACCGCCTCTTCCAGCACCTCACGACGCACCACGTGCGGGCTCTTCTGCATCAGCAGGGCGAGAATCTTGAGGCCAATGGGATTGAGCTTGAGCAGCGCACCGGCACGGGTCACTTCCAGGGTATCGAGGTCGTAGCTGAGATCGGCGACCTGCAACTGGCGGCGTCCGCCGCCCTTGGCTCGACGCATCACCGCCTCGACGCGGGCGGCCAGTTCGGACAGGGCGAAGGGCTTGACCAGGTAGTCGTCGGCGCCGGAACGAAAGCCTTCCAGGCGGTCGTCGAGCTGGTCACGGGCGGTGAGCATGATCACCGGGGTATCGCGTCGGGCGTCCTGGCGCAGGCGCTGGCAGAGGGTGTAGCCATCGATACCCGGCAGCATGATGTCGAGGATCAACAGATCGTAGTGCTCGGTCGCGGCCAGGTGCAGGCCGGACAGGCCATCCTGGGCGCAATCCACGCTGTAGCCCTTGAGGCTGAGGTAATCCAGCAGGTTGCTGAGGATGTCCTTGTTGTCTTCTACCACCAGGATACGCATGTCGCCTTACCTCGTTGGCGAGCCGCTCGAGCTCGCACGCTTGCTGTTCGGCACAGAGCCTAACCGCGTCCAGCGGACTCGACCAGCGCCAGGCGGCCCGGAGGCCAGCCATAAAAAAACCCCGGTGTCCGCGAGGATCACCGGGGTTCGGCTCGGCCCTAGGACCGGAGCGGCTCTTACATCATGCCGCCCATGCCACCCATGCCGCCCATGTCGGGCATGGCCGGGGCTGCGTCGTCTTTCGGCAGCTCAGCCACGATGGCTTCGGTGGTGATCAGCAGACCGGCGATGGACGAAGCGGCCTGCAGCGCGCTGCGGGTCACCTTGGCCGGGTCGATGATGCCGAATTCCAGCATGTCGCCGTATTCGCCGGTAGCGGCGTTGTAGCCGTAGTTGCCGCTGCCCTGCTTGACCTTGTCCAGCACGACGGAGGCTTCGTCACCGGCGTTGGTCACGATCTGGCGCAGAGGCGCTTCGACGGCGCGACGCAGGATGTTGATACCGGCGTTCTGCTCTTCGTTGATGCCTTTCAGGTCTTTCAGAGCTTCCAGGGCACGCACCAGGGCAACACCGCCGCCAGGCACCACGCCTTCTTCCACAGCAGCGCGGGTCGCGTGCAGGGCGTCTTCGACGCGGGCTTTCTTCTCTTTCATCTCGACTTCGGTGGCAGCGCCAACCTTGATCACGGCAACACCGCCAGCCAGCTTGGCCAGACGCTCTTGCAGCTTCTCTTTGTCGTAGTCGGAAGAGGTTTCTTCGACCTGGGCACGGATCTGCTTGATACGGGCCTGGATGTCGGCTTCGACGCCAGCGCCGTCGATGACGGTGGTGTTTTCCTTGTTCAGGACCACACGCTTGGCTTGACCCAGGTGCTCCAGGGTGGTGCTTTCCAGGCTCAGACCGACTTCTTCGGAGATGACGGTACCGCCGGTCAGGATGGCGATGTCCTGCAGCATGGCCTTGCGACGATCACCGAAGCCGGGCGCCTTGACGGCGGCGACCTTGACGATACCGCGCATGTTGTTGACCACCAGGGTAGCCAGGGCTTCGCCTTCGACGTCTTCGGCGACGATCAGCAGCGGACGACCGGCCTTGGCGACAGCTTCCAGCACCGGCAGCAGTTCGCGGATGTTGGAGATCTTCTTGTCGACCAGCAGCAGCAGCGGGCTGTCCAGCTCGGCGGACATGGTGTCGGGCTTGTTGATGAAGTAGGGCGACAGGTAGCCACGGTCGAACTGCATGCCTTCGACGACGGACAGTTCGTTTTCCAGGCCCGAGCCTTCTTCGACGGTGATCACGCCTTCTTTACCGACCTTCTCCATGGCTTCGGCGATGATGTTGCCGATGCTGTCGTCGGAGTTGGCGGAGATGGTGCCTACCTGGGCGATGGCCTTGCTGTCGGCGCAGGGCTTGGACAGGTTCTTCAGCTCGGCGACGACGGCGGCGGTGGCCTTGTCGATGCCGCGCTTCAGGTCCATCGGGTTCAGGCCGGCGGCCACGGACTTCAGGCCTTCGGTAACGATGGCCTGGGCCAGTACGGTGGCGGTGGTGGTGCCGTCGCCGGCCGCGTCGTTGGCCTTGGAGGCCACGTCTTTCACCAGCTGGGCGCCGATGTTCTCGATCTTGTCCTTGAGCTCGATCTCCTTGGCGACGGAAACGCCGTCCTTGGTGATCAGGGGAGCACCGAAGCTACGCTCCAGAACCACGTTGCGGCCTTTCGGGCCCAGGGTGGCCTTGACGGCGTCGGCCAGGGTGTTGACACCGGTCAGCAGCTTCTTGCGCGCGGAGTCACCGAATTTGACGTCTTTTGCAGCCATGTTCTGTTTCCTCTAAGAAATTCGAAAAGTGAGCGGGGATCAGCCTTCGATGACGGCCAGGATTTCGGACTCGGCCATGACCAGCAGTTCTTCGCCATCGACCTTGATGGCGTTGCTGCCGGAATAGGGACCGAACACCACCTTGTCACCCACTTTCACTGCCGGAGCCCGGACTTCGCCGTTGTCCAGCACGCGTCCAGTGCCTACGGCAACCACTTCACCGCGGTTCGGCTTCTCGGCGGCCGAGCCCGGCAGCACGATGCCGCCAGCGGATTTGGTCTCTTCTTCGCTGCGACGGATCACAACGCGATCATGCAGAGGACGAAGCGCCATTGTCGTATCTCCCAAAGTTCTAAGTGTTTCCAGCGCCGATGACTGCATCGGCAGTTTGTTTTTACCGGCTGCGCCGGGTGCGGTCCGTGCATGACGGAACGCGAAACCTGCTCGCCTCGCGGCGACAACCTTGCGGTGTCCGCTACATGAGGTTGTCGCCAGGCATTTCAAGGGTGGCCAGGAAAATTTTTAGCGCTTTTCCTCGTCGCGGCGCACGACCTCGCCCTCGATCACCTCGGGACGATGGGGCGCGGAATGGCCGGAGCCCGGCTGGTAGCCCTGGGCGCCGGGCGCACGGCGTGTCACCTGGCCGATCACCGCGCCCAACAGGGCCTTGCGGGTCACCGGCAGCAGGCAGATGAGCGCCAGGACGTCGCTGATGAAGCCCGGAAAGATCAACAGGGCGCCGGCGATGGCCATGGTCAGCCCCTGCACCACTTCCTGCTCGGGCATCTGTCCCTGGGCCAGGCGCATGCGGATGCGCCAGAGGGTGGTGAAACCAGCGACGCGCAGCAGGGCGACGCCGACCAGAAAGCCCAGCAGCAGCAGGGCGAAGGTGGCGAGCACGCCGATTTCGCTGCCGACCTTGATGAGTACGGCCAGTTCCAGAAAGGGGAACAGCAAGAAGACTAAGGCGGTCACGCGCATCTCGAATCCTTCACGGTAGAAACCGGTTGAATGCCTAGAGATGGAGGCGTCCGCAGCGATTTCAAGGTGATCGCCGTGCACCGGGCGCCTACGAAAAGGCCGCGAAAATCGCGGCCTTGACGGTTCGGCTGACGCCTAGGGAAACATGACGTTACCAGGACACGCCGACGCCGGCGGTGTATTCCGTCTGGTTGACGTTGCCCTCGGCGCCGCTGGTCAGTTCCTTGGATGCCTTGAGGTTCAAGGAGGCCCAGTTGGTCACCTTGTATCTCAGGCCGATGTCGCCATCGAAGGTCAGGTCGGCGGTGTTGTCCAGCGGCCGGCCGATTTCGCCAGTGGTGAAGAACTGGACGGTCTGGCCGTAGAGATAACGGTTGTAGTCCCACTTCATGCTCGCCGAGAGGAAGCTGCTGGAACCGCCGTCGCGATATTCGTAGCGGTTCTGGTTGAGCAGACCGGTGAGCGAGAAGGCGCCCAGTTCGTTGTCCCAGAACTGGTAACCCGGACCGGTACCTATGGTCCGCTGCTTGGCCAGGTCCTGAATCCAGTCGCGCTTGTATTCGGCCCGGCCCTGCCAGAAGAACTTCTCGTCGAAGAAGCGATCCAGGGCGTACTGCAGGTCGTACTTGTTGATCGAGACCACGTCGTCGGCCTCGTAGCGGTCATAGCTGCCGTTGGCATTGTGCCGCCACATGCCGTGCCGTGCCTGGGTGCGGAAGTCGATGTCGTACTTCTCGCTGTCCTTGGACGAGTTGATGTAGTCCAGGCCGGCATCGATGTTGCCTTTCCAGGCGAAGTCGCGCAGGAAGGGACGCGGCGTGACGATCTGGGTGATGCTCGCCAGGGGTACGGTCTGCGCGCCGTCAGTGGTGGTGACCACCACCTCGCCGTCATTGGCCGGCTTGAGGCTTTCCACGGGGAAATCGGGCTCGTACTTGCCGCGCTGGACGATGACCGGCTTGTCGCGTTGCAGGGTCTTGATCTTGTCCCAAGCCAGCGGAATGTTGCCGCCGTACTCGGTCTGCAGCAGCAGCTTCTTGCTGTCGAGCAGCTTGATGGTTCCGGTCAGGCGGTCGCCATTCTTGAGCCAGACCGTGTCGGCATGGGCGAACGAGGCAAGCGACAACAGCGCGAGCGAGGTAAGGAATCGAAAACGCATGGGCACCAGGACACCTTGGGTATAAAGGTAACGAAACGAGAGGGGCGCGATTATCCGGGTGACAGAGTCTGGCGCAACCGTTGCTGAGTAAAAGTTGAGCAAGTTTCCCGAAATACCGCCCAAAGGTCGGTCGGACTTGAAGAAAGCGGCAAGCGACCACCTTTCTGGTCACACTGTAACCAAATTTTTCGGCACACTGGCATCCTTATCTCCAAGCATCAAGGCGTCATGAGCGAATCCTCTGCTCCCGATCCCCGCCGCCAGGCGCTCTTCCAGGCGCTGGCCGCCATCCCTCCCGGGCGAGTGGTCAGCTATGGCCAGTTGGCGGAGCTGGCCGGTCTCGGGCGCGGTGCCCGCTGGGCAGGTTGGATGCTGGGGCGCTTGCCGGAAGGCAGTACCCTGCCCTGGCACCGCGTGATCGCGGCCGATGGCCGGCCGAGCCTGACCCGCGACAGCCCGTCTGGAAGGGAGCAACGCGAGCGTCTGCGTGCCGAAGGTGTGATGCTGCACGAGGACCGGGTGGACATGCGTCGGTACCGGTGGAATCCAGCTGAGGGTGTCGAGTAGAGTGCGCGTTTTTTCCGAGCCCAAGGGCATGTTTGCACGTTTCTGGCGTGAAGCCGTCACCACCTACAAGTCCAAGGCCTGTCTGGCGCTGCTGCTGCTGGGTTTCGCCGCCGGCTTGCCGGCGATGCTGGTGTTCTCCACCCTCTCCGTCTGGCTGCGCGAAGCCGGGGTGAGCCGCGAGACCATTGGCTATGCCAGCTGGATCACCCTGGCCTATGCCTTCAAGTGGGTGTGGTCGCCCATGCTCGACCTCTGGAAGCTGCCGCTACTCGGCCGACTCGGCCGGCGACGCTCCTGGCTGGTACTGTCCCAGGTCGTGGTCGGCCTGGGCCTGGTGGGCATGGCGCTGTGCAATCCGCAGCAGCACCTGGAGCAGTTGATTGCCCTGGCGGTCCTGGTGGCCTTCGCCTCGGCGACCCAGGACATCGCCGTGGACGCCTATCGCCTGGAGATCGCGGGCGACGAACGCCAGGCGGCGCTGGCCGCCTGCTACATGACCGGCTATCGCATCGCGGCCCTGCTCGCCAGCGCCGGCGCGCTATTCCTCGCCGAGGAACTGGGCTCGTCCAAACTGGACTACAGCCAGAGCGCCTGGGCCACCACCTACCTGCTGTTCGCCCTGCTGGTGGTGCCCAGCCTGATCACCAGCCTGCTGATCCGCGAGCCCGAGCAGGTGGCGCCCCTGGCCATGGCCGAATCGCCCTTCGGCTTCAATCATCAACTGGTGGCGGTGGCGCTGCTGCTGGTGATGCTGATCTCCATCCCCGCGGCGATCAACGCCCTGGTCGCCCAGGCCTGGCCGCGCGCTCTGCTCTATACGCTGTTCATCGTGGGCATCCTCTCGCCCTGGGGGCGCTATTGCACGCGCCCGCTCAGTGACCTGCTGCGTCGGGTCCGCGAGCCCATGCGCCTGCGCGACGCCGCCAATGCCGAGGAAGTACCGCGCTTCGATTTCGTGCATCAGATGGTCTCGGTGATCTTGCTCATCGTGCTGCTGGTGGCGGTTCCCGGCGCCCTGTCGGCCTATGCCGGCGGCTACTGGCCACGCGGCCTGATGTATAGCCTGATCGCCTGGGGTTGCCTGTGCGCCCCCGGTCGCCGCCTGATGGCGCCAGTGCTCACGCCGATCACCGAATTCATCCAGCGCTACCAGTGGCAGGCCTTGCTGCTGCTCGGGCTGATTTCCACCTATCGACTGTCGGATACGGTGATGGGGGTGATGGCGGGGGTGTTCTACATCGACGTCGGCTACAGCAAGGAAACCATCGCCAGCGTGAGCAAGGTGTTCGGCGTGTTCATGACCTTGCTCGGCGCCGGCCTCGGCGGCGTCCTGATCACGCGCATCGGCATCCTGCCCATCCTCTTCATCGGCGGCGCCGCTTCGGCGTTGACCAATCTGCTGTTCGTGATGATCGCCTCCACCGGTGCCAACGTGCCGCTGCTGATCGCCACCATCTGTGCCGACAACATCAGCGGTGGCATGGCCACCTCGGCCTTCGTCGCCTATCTGTCGAGCCTCACCAACCTGAGGTTCTCGGCGACCCAGTACGCCATGCTCAGCTCGCTGATGCTGCTGTTACCACGCTTACTGGGCGGCTATTCGGGGGCCATGGTGGAGCACGTTGGCTACAGCTCCTTCTTCTCGCTGACCGCACTGATGGGGGTCCCGACCCTGCTGTTGATCGCAATGCTCTGGCTGCGCCAGCGGCGGATGCCGGTCGCGCCCGAGTCGGCCAACGGCGGCCACTGAGGCCGCCGATAAGGCCCAGGCGTCACTCCTGCGCAGCGGCCGCCGTGCGTTCGCCATCCTTGTCGTCCAGCACCTTGACTACCCGGCTGGGCAGCGCGATGTCGATGCCTTCGGCGCGCAGCCGGTCGCGGATCTGCTCGTTGAAGGTGAACTGGGTACCCCAGAAGTCACTGTTGGCGGTCCAGCAGCGCAGGGACACGGTGATGAAGGTATCGCCCAGGCCGGCCACCACGATGGCCGGCGGCGGGGTGTCCAGCACCCGCGGGTCCTTGGCCATGTCGGCCAGCACCTGCTTGGCCTTCTGCAAATCGGCGTCGTAACCCACCTTGACGTCGAAGACGATCTGCCGGGTGGTCTGCCGTGACTGGTTGGTGATGATGCCGTTGGACAGGTTGCCGTTGGGGATGGTGACCGTCTTGTTGTCACCGGTGCGCAGCACGGTGTGGAAGATCTGGATCGAGTCGACGGTGCCCTGCACGCCCTGGGCCTCGATGTAGTCGCCGATCTTGAACGGACGGAACAGCAGGATCAGCACCCCGCCGGCGAAGTTGGCCAGGCTGCCCTGCAGCGACAGGCCGATGGCCAGGCTGGCCGCACCCAGGGCGGCGACGAAGGAGGTGGTGGCGATGCCGATCATGGAGGCGACGCTGATCACCAGCATCACCTTGAGGCCGATGTTGACCAGGGTCACCACGAAGGTTTCCAGGGCCTGGTCCATGTGCCTCAGGGTGAACAGCGCGGCCAGCCGCCCGGTGAGGCGATTGATGATCCACCAGCCGATCCACAGGGTGATCAGGGCCAGCAGCACCTTGCCGCAATATTGCAGGATCACCGGTATCCAGGCCGTGAAGGCCGTCAGCAGGTGATCGGTCTGGGCACTAAAATCCATCGTCTACCTCTCCACGCACAGGAAAAAAGTCGGGCGCGACCGCAATGGCGGCGCCCTATGTGCGACGGACGGTAGGCCCAGAGGTTCCGGAGCGGGGCTCAGTCGCGGAAGTTGTCGAACTGCAGCGGCATGCCCAGGGACTGGCCGCGCAGCAGGGCGATGACCTCCTGCAGCTCGTCGCGCTTCTTGCCGGTGACGCGCACCTGCTCGCCCTGGATGGCGGCCTGGACCTTGATCTTGCTGTCCTTGATCAGGGCGACGATCTTCTTCGCCAGCTCCTTGTCGATCCCCTCGCGCAGGGTGGTCTCCTGCTTCACGGTCTTGCCGGAGGCATAGGCGTCCTTGACCTCCAGGCACTGGACGTCGATCTTGCGCTTGGCCAGGTTGACCTTGAGGATCTCCAGCATCTGCTCGAGCTGGAAGTCGGCCTCGGCGGTGAGGGTCACGGTCAGGTCCTTGGCCTCGAAGCTGCCCTTGCCGCGCAGATCGTAGCGGCGCTCGAGCTCCTTCATGGCGTTGTCCACGGCATTGGTGACTTCGTGCTTGTCCAGCTCCGATACCACGTCGAAGGAAGGCATGGATTTTCTCCTCGGTTAGGATGGGGCAGCCTTGACGCTGCGGCATGACCGACCATTATAACGACTGGCCCTCTTCCTCAGGAATCCGACCATGCGCAAGGAATCGACGTTGGAGTCACACTCGTGAGCTGGCATGTGCTGGGCGCCGGCAGTCTCGGCGGACTCTGGGCCGCGCGCCTGTTTCGCGGTGGCGAACCGGTGCGGCTGATCCTGCGCGATCGCACGCGTCTGGCGCAGTACCGCGCCAAGGGCGGCCTGCACCTCACCGAGGGCGAGATCACCAGCCTCTATCCGCTGCCCGCCGAAACGCCCGAGGCAGGCAATCCGATTCGCCGGCTGCTGCTGGCCTGCAAGAGCTACGACGCCGAGGAAGCCATCGCCAGCGTTGCCGCGCGCCTGGAGCCGGAGGCCGAGATCCTGCTCTTGCAGAACGGCCTCGGTAGCCAGGACGCGGTGGCGGCGCGGGTTCCCCGGGTGCGCTGCCTGAGAGCCAGCACCACCGAGGGCGCCTTTCGCGAAACCGACTTCCATGTGGTGGCGGCCGGCGCCGGCCAGACCTGGATCGGCGACCAGCTCGGCAGCCAGGTACCGCCGCCCTGGCTGGACACCCTCACCGCGCTGGGCATTCCCGTGCACTGGACGGACGACATCGACGCCCGCCTGTGGCGCAAGCTGGCGATCAACTGCGCCATCAATCCGCTGACCGTGCTGTACCGCTGTCGCAATGGCGAGTTGCGCGGCCATGCCGCAGAGGTGGCGGCGCTGTGCGATGAACTCGCCACCCTGCTGGAAGCCATGGGACTCGCCCCGGCTGCCCAGGGGTTGCAGCCGGAAGTCGAGGCGGTGATCGCCGCCACCGCCAACAACAGATCCTCCATGCTGCAGGACGTGGAGCGTGGCCAGCGCACCGAGGTAAGCTATCTGCTCGGCCATGCGCTGCCGATCGCCGAGCGGTTGCGCCTACCGGTGCCACACCTCGCGGACGTCCACCAGCGTCTGCAAGCCCGCCTCGCGGAGCGCGGATTGCCCCTGGACTAGCTGCGGGCTACCCTGCCCGTCCCTCCGATGGAACGGCCGCGCCATGATCCTCGCCAAACGTCTGAAGAACCTCCCGGTCGGCCGCAAGTTGCTGGCCGCCCTGCTGGTCATGATGATCGCGGTGCTGGTGGTGGCGAACGTGACCTTCATCAGCGCGGCCTACTGGATTTCTCAGGAAAGCGTGGCGCCCCAGGCGTTGCAGACCCTGGGCCGGCTGTTCGCCAGCCCGGTGCTGAGCGGCGAGGTCCTGGCCTCGCCCCAGGCGGCCCAGGCGCAGCTGCGCCAGCTCGACGGCTATGCCCCGCTGCGCCTGGCGGTGGTCTACGACAGCCAGGGCCAGCGCCTGGCCGAATTGCACAATGGCGATCGGCTCAAGGTGCCCGAGCGTTTCGAGGAGCTGCAGACCTGGCGCCTGCGTGAATTCCGCACCAATCTGCTGGTGGAGCTACCCCATCCGGGCAGCCCGCCCGGTCACCTGCTGCTGGTGGCCAGCAGTGAGCTGCCGGGAGCCTTCTACCGCGGCACCCTGACCGCCAGCCTGGCCATCCTCACCTTCAGTATCCTGCTCTGGCTGGTGGTGGCGCGGCAGATCAAACGACTCATCACCCTGCCGATCCGCGAACTGGAAGAACTCTCGCGCCAGGTGACCCGCGAGGAAAACTATTCGTTGCGCGCCAGCAAGGGCAGCGAGGACGAACTGGGCCGCCTGGCGGAGTCCTTCAACACCATGCTCGGCCGCATCCAGGGCCGCGAGCAGCAACTCAAGCGCGCCCGTGACGATGCCCAGTACGCCGTGCTGCAGGCGCAGAGCCTGGCCGAGGAAACCCGCCGCTCCAACCGCAAGCTGGAGCTGGAGGTGCAGGTCCGCGGCAAGATCGAGAAGAAACTCACCGGTTTCCAGAACTACCTCAACAGCATCATCGACTCCATGCCCTCGGCGCTGATCGCCGTGGACGAGCAGTTCTACGTCACCCAGTGGAACCAGGAAGCCACCCACCTCTCCGGCACCCAGCTGGACGAGGCGCTGAACCAGCCGGTATTCCTCGCCTTCCCCTCGCTCAAGCCCTTCCTGCCGCAACTGAGCCGCACCGCCGAACTCCTGCGGGTGGAAAAGGTGGAGCGGGTGACCTGGGCGCTGACCGACACGCCGCGCCACTACACCCTCACCTTCTACCCGCTGATGGGCGGCGCCGGGCGCGGCGTGGTGATCCGCATCGACGACATCACCCAGCGGCTGAACATGGAAGAGATGATGGTGCAGTCGGAAAAGATGCTCTCGGTGGGGGGCCTCGCGGCCGGCATGGCCCATGAGATCAACAATCCGCTGGGCGCCATCCTGCACAACGTGCAGAACATCCGGCGGCGGCTGTCGCCGGAATTGCCGAAGAATCTCGAGCAGGCCGCCGAATCCGGCGTCGAACTCAAGGCGGTGAATTGCTACCTGGAAAGCCGGCAGATCCCGCGGTTGCTCGACGGTATCCACCAGGCCGGCAGCCGGGCGGCCAAGATCGTCAGCCACATGCTCGCCTTCAGCCGCCGCAGCAATCGCAAGATGGAAGCCAGCGAATTGCCACCGCTGATCGACCAGGCCATCGAGATCGCCGGCAACGACTTCGACCTCGCCGAGGGTTTCGACTTCCGCACCCTGTCCATCGTCCGTGAATTCGATCCGGCGCTGGGGCCGGTGCCGGTGATCGCCAATGAACTGGAGCAGGTGCTGCTCAACCTGCTGAAGAACGCCGCCCAGGCCATCCACCTGCGCGAGGACGAAGAGGAAGGCGAATACGGCCGCATCACCTTGCGCACCCGGCTGCGCGGCGGCTGGGCGGAGATCCAGGTGGAGGACAATGGCATCGGCATCCCCGAGGACATCTGCAAACGTATCTTCGAGCCCTTCTTCACCACCAAGGAAGTAGGCCAGGGCACCGGGCTAGGGCTGTCGGTGTCGTACTTCATCATCACTAACAACCACAAGGGGCAGATGGAGGTGCATTCCACACCCGGCGTAGGGACCTGCTTCACCCTGCGCCTGCCCCTCGTCCAGGCCGATTTCGACGCGGCCTAGACTCAGTCAGGAGCTGCACCATGGGTTTTCGCCTCACCGAGATCTACACCCGCAAGGGCGACGCCGGCGACACCGGCCTCGCCGATGGCAGCCGGGTACCCAAGGACCATCCGCGCATCGAGGCCATCGGCGCGGTGGACGAACTCAACAGCGCCCTGGGCCTGCTGCTCGCCGACTTGGCTGACGATGAGCGCCTGGCCGAGGTGAGAGCTGTCCTGGCGCCCTGCCAGCACCGGCTGTTCGATCTCGGCGGCGAGCTGGCCATGCCCAGCTACCGTGCCCTACAGGCGGCTGAGATCGAGCGGCTGGAGCAGGTCATCGACGGCTGGAACGCCGAGCTGGGTCCGCTGGAGAACTTCATCCTGCCTGGCGGCTCCCGCGCCGTGGCCCAGGCCCATGTCTGCCGTACCCTGGCGCGCAGTGCCGAGCGCCGCTGCCGTAGTCTGCATGCGGTGGAGCCGTTGGAAGGCCAGGGCTTGCCCTATCTCAATCGCCTGTCCGACCTGCTGTTCGTCGCGGCGCGCATCGTCGCCCGGCGCCAAGGCGTGAGCGAGGTGCTCTGGCAGGCCGCGCGACCATGAGCGCGCCTGCGGCACCACCCGCGCGCCGCCACGAGGGCCTGCTCGCGCTCTGGGACGGCCTCATCCTGATCCTGGTCTGCGTGAACCTGGCGCTGATCCTGTTCGACAGTCTCTATGCCCTGGGCCCGCTCAATCGCGCCCTGGCCGCCTTGCTGCCAGGCTTTCACGCCTTCTATGGCGAACGCATTCACGCCCACTTCACCAGCATCGACCTGGTATTCGTCGCCTTCTTCATCGCCGACGTGCTGCTCGGCTGGCTGGTGGCGGTGGTCGAACGCCGTCATGCGCGCTGGTATCACTATCCCTTCATCCATTGGTACGACGTGCTCGGCTGTATCCCGCTGGGTGGCTTCCGCCTGCTGCGGGCGTTGCGCATCATCTCGCTGCTGCTGCGCCTGCAGCGCCTGGGGCTGATCGACATGCGCCACTGGCGGCCCTACCGCCTGTTCAACCACTACTACCAGTTGCTCATGGAGGACCTGTCGGACCGGGTGATGATCAAGATCTGCGGCGAGTTGCAGGATGAATTGAATACCCGCGACGACTTCTCCCAGAGCGTGATCGACCGCGTCCTTCGCCCGCGCAAGCAGCGGCTCATCGATGGCATGGCGCTACGCATCCAGGCGCTGGTGGAACAGGGCTACGCACAAAATCGCGCCACCCTGGAGCGACTGGTGGGCGACGTGGTAGGGCGAGCTCTGGACGACAACCCCGAGCTTGCCCGGCTCAAGCGCCTGCCCATGGGCGACCGCCTGGCCGACACCCTGGACGGGGTGCTCACCGATATCGTCAACGGCTTGGTACGGGAGGCGGCGGCCAGCCTGCGCACCCGTGATTTCCGCGCCCTGGCCAGCCGGCTGGCCGATCAGGGCTTCGATCAGAGTCTGCCCAGCGGCGCCCAGGACAGCGCCCTGGACGAGGTGCTGGTGGAGATCCTGGAGGTGTTCAAGCAGAAGGTGCTGCAGCGCCGGCTCGACCAACTCGATGGCGAGCTCTGGCCGCATGAATGGCAGCGCAGCGAGATAGATCCGATCAACGCGCCACGGAGCTGATCTGCTGCTGCAGGTTCTGTACCTGGCTCTGCAGGGTGGTGATGTTTCTCGTGGTCTGCAGGCGGAAGGCGTCGAATTCCTTGCTGTCCGGGCCGACCGGACGGGCGTCGAGCTCGCTGCGCAGCACCAGCAGGTCCTGCTGGATGTCGCCCAGCGACTGGCTCTGAGCGCTCGGCTTCTTGAGCGCGGCGATGTCCGCCTGCAACGCCTTGTTCTGCGCCGTCAGATTGGCGACCTGCTCGGCCAGGGTGCCGGTCTGGGCCAGGCCGTGCTTCAGCGCGGCCTGCTCGTCGGCCAACGCCTTCAAGCGGCTATCCACCGTGCCACTGCCGTTCTGCACCGTCTCCAGCGCGGTGGTGAGGTCTTGCAGGCGATTGTCCTGGGCTTGCTGGTTATCCGCCACGCCCTGCTGCTGGCGACTGAGTTCGGCGACCTTGGTCTGCAACGTCTTGACCTGCAGCAGCAAGGCTTCGCGGCTGGTGGTGCCTGAAGATTCGCTCTCCACCAGCTTGCCGGAGATATCCCTCAGCCGCCCCTGGGCGTCTTCGCTGATGCGGGCGAAATTTTCCTGGGTGGCCACCACCTGGTCCTGCATCAGCACCAGTTGCTGGTGGCTCCACCAGGCGACGCCGGCCAAGGCCAGGGTAAGGGCGGCGACCAATACCCACAGGGGCGCCGTGGAAGGCCCGCGTCGGGCCGGGCGGGCATGGCCGACGGGCTCGCGATAGGGTTCGTCGTCACCGTCGGTAGGCCGCCGACTCAAGGGGCGATCGTCACGTTCCGGCTTCAGACTCGGCACGTTATCCATTTCATCGAGAAGATCGTTGCGCATGGCAGACCTATGACCAGGGGCAGGAAAGGCAAAATCGCGGCCAGTATAGCGGTCGTGACAGCCAACGCGAGGTAGCCCACCGCAGCTTTCGTATCGGGATCGTGCACCGAAACGCACACTACGTCGATATCAATGCGCTATCACGGCGCAAATGGAACAGCACTACCTGGCTAAAGGTGCGTTCTTGACGCTATCCAGCTCCTGGTATGCGACTTGCCTCACACAACGCATCTCAATCACTGGACGTTGGTCAGCATGGAATACAGCAAAGCGTACGTCGATTGCCTTACCGCCCTGCGCCGCCAATTGCGGAAAGAACAGGGCCTGACGATCCACCTCGAAGAGACCGATGCCATACCCCGGATGCTGGTGGCCAGCTTGCGCTCCAGCGAGGCCGAGACCCGCGCGCTGGGCGAACGGCTGGCCGCGCTCAGTGGCGTGCAACTGCCCGCTGAATTGCCGCGACCGACACTGGATATCCAGGAATCGGGCTTCGTCAGCCGTGAATTCCTGGCGTCCGCCAATCGCTACGTCGGCCCGCTACGGGGCTGACGGCCACGCGGGCGATACTCCTCCAGCGCCGCCCAGGAACTGGCCTCGGGACGATAACCGAAGGCCTCCTGAGCGGCGCGGATGTCCAGGGTGACAGGGCTGTCCAGCAGCTTGGTCCAGCGCGATTCGTGGCGCGGGGTGCGTAGCCGGGCATAGAGCTGCCGGGGATCGAGAACCTTCGCCTCGGTCACGGGCGGCAGCTCGAAGCGGCGCAGCAGGAAGTTGATGGCGTCCCAGCACACCAGCGGCTGGGCGTCGCTTATGTTGAACACCTTGCCGGCGGCCGTCGCCGGCTGTTCCAGCAGTAGCGTCACCAGCGCCTGGCGCAGGTTGGTCGCGCTGGTGAAGTCCCACCGATTGAGGCCATTGCCGCGCCGCCAGAGCTGCTTGGCCCGGGCGCGTTCGAGCAGCCAACGCGCCCACTCCCGATCGGCCAGGCCGAGCACCTGGGCCGGACGCAGCACCGTCACCTGCGGACCGAACTCGCCGGCGGCCAGGGCCAGGCGTTCCAGTTGCAGGCGCCGCTGGGCCTCGCTGCCGCGCGGCTTGGCCGGCACCTGGTCTTCCTTGAGCGCCTCGCCGCCTCTTTCATAGACGCGGGCAGACGACACGTAGACGAATTGGGCGACCCGCTGCTGCAGACAGGCCTCGATCAGCACATGGCCCTGGGCGAGAGCCGCGGCGGTCGGTACACCGGCCACATCGGCGCAGTGGGCGACGGCATCGATGTCGTCGCACAGCGCCACCACCTGCTCGGGCTGGTCGAGCAAGGCCGGGCGATACTCGGCGCCGCGCTCGACCAGGGCATCCAGGGTCGCGCCGGGACGGCCGTGTACGCGCACCAATTGGCCGCGGTCGAGCAGATCGCAGGCCAGGCCCGCGCCGAGGGCTTCACTGGCACCCGTGATCAAGATACGCATGTCGCTGGGATTCCCTGAAAAGGCCACGGTCGCGGCAATGGCGACCGGTCGCGCAGTGTAACCAAAGCCTCGCGCCTACGCCGCTAGTCGCGCACCAGCCAGTCACCGGCGGTCCGCTCCAGGTGCCGGGTCAGGGCCTGCAAGGACGTACCGCCATTGCGCCAGTGATGCCAGAACAGCGGCACGTCCACCCAATGACCGGGCGCCAGATCCACCAGCGCCCCACTCGCACGAGCGGCGGCGCTCTGCATGTCCGGCAGCAGCCCCCAGCCGATGCCGCTCAGGGTCAGTTGTAGAAAGCCCTCGGCGGACGGACAGAGGTGGTAGTCGAACGGCTGGGTGACGCCGAGTTGTTCGAGGTAGCGGTGCTGTAAGCGATCGTCCGGGCCGAAGACGATGGCCGGCGCTCGTGCCAGGGCGCGGGCATCCGGCAACTCGGCCAGGTGCCGGGCACAGAAGGCGGGACTGGCCAGGGCACGATAGCGCATGGCGCCCAAGGTACTGACGCGGGCGCCGGCCAGCGGTTGGCCACTGGCGCAAAGACAGGCCGCCACCTCGCCCGCGCGCATGCGGCGCAGCACCACGTCTTGGTCTTCCACCACCAGATCCAGCAGCACGGCCTGCTGCGTCACCCAAGGGCCCACCGCGACGGCCCACCAGGTCGCCAGGCTGTCGGCATTGAGGGCAATGCGCAGCCGTTGCGGCGCGTCCTCGGCCAGGCCCGGTACCTCGCTGCCCAGATCAGCCTCCAGCAGTCGTACCTGCTGGATATGGCGCAGCAGGCGCAACCCAGGGGCGGTGGGCTGGGGCGGCGTTTCGCGAACCAGCACGGCCTGGCCGACCCGGGCCTCGAGCAACTTGATGCGCTGGGAGACCGCCGATTGCGATAGCCCCAGACGCCGCGCGGCGCGCTCGAAGCCGCCCTCTTCCACCACCACGGCCAGGGCTTCGAGCAATTTGTAGTCGATCATCGATTTAGCTAATGCTGCATAAGGAATATTGGTTTTTCTTATACTCGCAAACCCGGCAAGGTGGCAGCCACTCCACGACCACGGCACCTCTTCGCGTAATGAACAGCTACTTCACCGGCCTGCTGACCATGGCCAGCCTCATCATGGCGCTGGGCGCCCAGAACACCTACCTGCTGGCCCAGGGGCTGCGGCGCGAGCATCAACTGGCCATCGCCGCCTTCTGCCTGACCTGCGACGTGGTGCTGGTGGCCGCGGGCGTCCTGGGCCTGGCCGCGCTGCTCCAGCACAGCCCGCTGCTGGTGGCTGTCCTGCGCTGGGGTGGCGCGGGCTTCCTGCTCTGGTACGGCGTCCAGGCCCTGCGCCGCGCCTGGCGGCCGGCCGCCATGAGCAAGCTGGACGCCACGAGTCCGCGCAGCCGGCGCCAGGCCCTGCTCGCCGCCGCCGCGGTGTCCCTGCTCAACCCCCACGTCTATCTGGACACGGTGCTGCTGGTGGGCTCCCTGGGCAGCCAGCAGGCCGCGCCCCTGGCCTATGTGTTCGGCGCCGCCACCGCCTCCATGCTGTGGTTCTTCGGCCTCGCCCTGGGCGCCGCCTGGGCCGCGCCCTATCTGGCCCGTCCGAATGTCTGGCGCTTGATCGATCTGCTGGTGGCGCTGGTGATGTTCGCCGTTGCCGTACAACTATTGGTCTCGGCCTAAGACTGGTCTTCGGCGCGCGGGCGCCCTAAGCTGCGGCTCTGCCCCTCTCGTCGAGACGTCCCATGCTCTTCGCCCGCTCGCTCCGCAGCCAGAGCCTGCTCCTGTTCGGTGGCAGCCTGCTGCTGATGCTGCTGATCGCCCTGGCCGGCTTCGCCCTGCTATCCCGCGAGCTGCACCGCTACCAGGCGTTGATCGAAGGCCCGCTGGAGCGGCTGGTGGAAATCGACGACACCCAGCTGATCTTCAAGATCCAGGTGCAGGAGTGGAAGAATTTCCTGTTACGCGGCGGCGATCCGGAGACCGCCACGCGCTACTGGCAGGCCTTCCTGGCCCGCGAAGCAGAGGTCGATCAGCGCCTGCAGCAACTGGCCGCCACGCTCGGCCCGGACCTGCAGCTGCGCGTGACGGCGCTACGTGCGCAACATGCTCGCCTGGGCGAGCGCTACCGAGCCGGACATGCGGCCTATCTCGCGCACGACCGCAATCCGCAAGCGGGCGATGCCGAGGTCCGCGGTATCGACCGGGACACCGCCGACGCCTTCGCCGCGCTGGTCTACGAACTGCACGGACGTACCCAGGTCGAGATCGCCACCATCCGCGCCGAAGCCCAGCGCGACATCCTGTTGGGCGGCCTGGCGCTGCTACTCTGTGGCGTTGGCTTGCTGTTCCTCGGCGTGCGCCTGGTGGAACGCCGGTTGGTCGATCCCCTGGTAGCCTGCGCTCGGCAACTGGACCTGCTGGCCCGCGGTCGTTTCGGCGAGCGCCTGACCAATGGTCGGGATGACGAACTGGGCCGCCTGACCCACAGCACCAACCTCTTGCGCGACGCCGCCGTTCAGCATACTCATGACTTGCGCAACCAGGCAGCCGAGATCGGCGCCCTGAGCGCCCTGCTGGCCAGCCAATTGCTGACCGAGCCGGGCCAGCCACAGCGCCCCCTCGAACCGCAGACGCTGAAGGACATCAGCCGACGGCTGACGGACGTCGCCCGGGATCTGCAGGACGCTGCCAGCCAGCGGCAGGACTGAGAGCCAACTATAAGGACGCCGGTACCTCGCGCCATTGCCCCGGCGCCAGGTCGTCCAGCGTCCAGGGACCAATGCGTACCCGCACCAGCCGCAAGGTAGGCAGGCCGACGGCGGCCGTCATGCGCCTTACCTGGCGGTTACGCCCTTCGCGAATGGTCAACTCCACCCAGGCGGTGGGCACGCTCTTGCGAAAACGCACTGGCGGATCGCGCTCCCAGAGCACGGGTGGCTCGGCCAATAGCCGCGCCTCGGCTGGCAGGGTGGGGCCGTCGTTGAGCTCCACGCCCTGCCGCAGGCGCTGCAGTTGCTCTTCGGTAGGCGTGCCTTCGACCTGCGCCCAATAGGTCTTGGGTAGCTTGTGCTTGGGATCGGCGATGCGCGCCTGCAGTTGGCCATCGTTGGTCAGCAACAGCAGCCCTTCGCTGTCGCGGTCCAGGCGGCCGGCAGGATAGACCCCCGGAACCGCGACGAAGGCCTTGAGCGTCGCCCGGCCATCGGCGTCGGCGAACTGGGTGAGTACATCGAAGGGTTTGTTGAGCAGCAGGAGTCGTGGCTCGGCCGGCGGCGCCTTGGCCTGGCGGCGGGGCCGGGGGCCGGCAGCGGAACGAGGATTTCGTGGCATGGATAGCTAGGAGGTAAGCTGGGCCGTCCAGTCTAATCGTCCGAGGTCCCATGCGCATCTTTCGTCCGCTGTGGCTGATCCACCTTCTGACCTTGGCCGGTTGTGCCTCATCGGCCTACGAAGGCCCGCGCTCCGACCACTTCGACGGCGAGCGCTTCTACAATCTGGCGCCACGCGAAGACAAGAGCCTCTGGACATTGCTCAAGTGGCAGTTCACCCGGACCCGTCCGCAGTGGACCTGGCAGGACGGTCCGCCCGTGCCGACGCGTCCCCTACCGCGCGTCGAGGGTAGCGAGCTGCGGGTGACCTTCGTCAACCATGCCACCCTGCTGATCCAGCACGAGGGCCTCAACATCCTCACCGACCCGGTGTGGTCGGAGCGGGTCAGCCCCTTCACCTTTATCGGCCCAAAGCGTCATCACGCTCCCGGCGTCGCCCTGGACGACCTGCCGCCGCTGGACCTGATCTTCGTCAGCCACAGCCACTACGATCATCTGGACCTGGCGACCCTGAGGCGCCTGGCCGAGCGCTCGCCGCTGACGCCGGTAGTGACGCCCCTGGGCAACGCCGCGCTGATTCGTCGCGAGACCGGCTTCGTCACGGTCGAGGAGCTGGACTGGTGGCAGAGCGTGCCGCTCAAGGAAGGCATACGCCTGCATCTGGTGCCAGGCCAGCACTGGTCGGCGCGCAGCCGCTTCGACACCAATCGCCGGCTCTGGGGTGGCTTCGTCCTGGAGGCACCGGCGGGACCGATCTATTTCGCTGGCGATACAGGCTGGGGGCCGCATTTCGCCCAGATCCGCGAGCGCCTGGGCGCACCGCGCTTCGCCGCGCTACCCATAGGCGCCTATGAACCGCGGTGGTTCATGAAAGACAGCCATCTCAACCCGGACGATGCGGTGCGCGCCCATCAGGTGTTGGAAGCGCGCAGCAGCCTCGGTATCCACTTCGGCACCTTTCCGCTCAGCGATGAAGAGCAATTCGCGCCACCCCGCGACCTGGCCCAGGCGCGTGCACTGCATGGTCTGGCGGATGCGGACTTTCGGACGCCGGTGCCAGGCGAGGTTTGGTCAGTACCCTGAGCGGTTACTCCACCAACCCCTTGTCCCAGAGGCGCACCAGCTCACTGGGCGCTCGGTCTTCGGGAATCAGCAGGGTCAGCTCGTCTTCCTGCTCGGCGGGCTGTGGTCGGAAACGCAGCTCCACCTTGAAATAGCGCTGATCACCCCGCCCGACCTGGGTCGGCTCGCCGGATTCCGGCAGGCAGCGTTCCAGCACCGAACAGATGCGCCCGCGCTGGGCGCTGTCGTACTGACCGAATTCGATCTCCCGCGGCTTGCTCAGCGCATGCAGGGGGGCGAAGCCACCCTGTCGCGAGAGTCGCACCACGGTGTCCTTGCCCAGCGGGGGTAGTTCGCGCATCGCCGTGCTCCTTTAACTCAGGGTAACGCCCACACCGGCCCAGGCTTCTTCGACGGCCCGTACCTCAGCCGACTCCGCTCCGAAGCGCCGACCGGCATTGGACACCGTCAACCGGGCAAAGGCGGGAAAGTCCGCATCGTTGGCCAGGCGGCTGTCACAAAGGGTGTCGTACCAGATCGGCCCGGCCTTTTCCCAGGCGTAGCCACCCAGGGCCACAGCCGCCAGATAGAAGGCCCGGTTGGGAATGCCCGAATTGAGGTGGACGCCGCCGTTGTCTTCACGGGTCTCGATGTAGTCGCGCATATGGCCGGGCTGGGGATCCTTGCCCAGGGTCGGATCGTCGTAGGCCGTACCGGGCTCGGCCATGGACCTTAGGCCCTTGCCCTGGATACGCTCGGTAAGCAACCCGGCGCCAATGATCCAATCCGACTCGGCGGCGGTCTGCTTGAGCTGGTACTGCTTGACCAGGATGCCGAAGACATCGGACACCGATTCGTTCAGCGCCCCGGACTGGTTGAAGTACACCAATCCCGCCTCGCTCTCGGTGACCCCATGCGCCAGTTCATGGGCGATGACGTCCAGGGCGATGGTGAAACGATTGAAAATCTCGCCGTCGCCATCGCCGAACACCATCTGCTCGCCATTCCAGAAGGCGTTCTGGTAGTCCTGACCATAATGGACGGTACCGGCCAGGGGCAGACCCTGGCCATCGATGGAATTGCGCCCGAACACCTCGTGGAAGAAGGCGAAGGTAGCGCCGAGGTAATCGTAGGCCTCGTCCACCGCCACGTCGCTGACCGCCGCCTGCCCCTCCTGGCGCACCAGTCGCCCCGGCAGTTGCATGGCGTTGCCGGCATCGAAGATGCTGCGTTGCGGACTGGCGTCATCGGTACGCGGCAGCGGCCCGACCGGTGCCTGGCGCACCCCCGGCCGACCGGGATTGTGCAGCAGGCTCTGCACATGGCTCAGAGTGGTCAGGGCGCAGGAACGCTGGTGCTCGTCGCCATGATCGATGATGCGGCCAAGAATGTAGGGAGGAATGACCCCCTGGATGGTGCCCTGGTTGCGAGACATGCGCGCCCTCCTTCTCTGGGGGACAGGGTCCCCGATCACCGCAGCGTGCGGCCTCTGTTTTCTTGGACCGCAAAACAACCAGACGACTCCCGCCTCTTCACCCCGGCGCCCGCTTCTGGTACAAAGCACCCCACGCGGGCGTCGTATAATGGCATTACCTGAGCTTCCCAAGCTCATGACGAGGGTTCGATTCCCTTCGCCCGCTCCAGATTTTATGCGGCTTTCAGAGGGTGAGAGCCGGCCACCAAGCAAGCTGGTGACAGTTTTGGTGACAGTTGACGTCCAACGCTGCACCGACCTTTACCAACCCTCCTCCCTCCCAGCAGCCCCTTTTCAGGGCCGGGCCAGGGGCTGGCGTTACCGCCGTTACTGACCTCTCGAAAATCTTTGTACGCCTTGGCGTAGCTGGCTTTCAGCCGTTCGTCGTGGCTGTTCCCTGGCCGTTATCCAAGGTTCCGTGGTAACAAAATGGACTGTTACCCAAGATTCTTCAGAACCCTTCTGGCAAGCGGCTTTGCGTCTGGAGAACGGTAGCGGTAACGCGGGCGGAACGCTCCGTTGGCAAGGTCTGGAAGCCAGGCCAGACGCGGCCTTCAGCCCAAACCGATGTAGCGTCGGAACGCTGGTAACGGTGGGTGCACCCCCTACTCCTACAAGATTCCCAGGCATGAAAAAGCCCCTGGCAGCTCGAGCGGTCAGGGGCTTTTTCGTTACGGCTCAGGCGGCGGCGATGCGCTCGACCTCTGGCTGCTCGGCCTGCTCGGCCTGCCACTGGTCATAAGCGGCCTGCATCGACAGCCAGAAGCGCGCGGTGGATAGGCCGGCGCGCTCCAGGCGCACGGCGAGGTCGGCGCGGATCGGCTTGCGACCGTGCACCACGCCGGACAGGTAGACGCGGCTGAAATGCAGCCGACGGGCGGCCTCGGCGATCTTGATCGGGGTTTCCTCGAGTACAGTTTCCAGAACGGCGCCGGGATGCGGGGGGTTGTGCATGGCCATGGGGCCTCCTGTTCAGTGGTAGTCGAGATAGTCGAGCAATTCGGTGTCAACGCCGTCGAAGCGGAAGATCACCCGCCAGTTGCCACTGATGGACAGTGACCAATAGCCGGCCAGGTTGCCCTTGAGCGGATGCAGGCGAAACCCGGGCATATCGATCTCCTCAGGCGCCACGGCCTGATCCAGTACCCCCAGCACCAGGCTTAGCCGCTTCGCATGGGCTGCCTGGATACCCCGGGTGCTGCCGGTCTCGAAGAAGGCTTTCAGGCCCTTGTGCTTGAAGGTCTTAATCATCGGCAAAGTGTAATCTTTTGGTTTACACCCAGCAATGCCACCCGTCCTGCTGCTTGTCCCCTTCAGACCTACAACCCCCGCGCGTTGTCGCGCTGCGGCTGTCGTTCGACCATGCCTGAAACCTTCGTCCCGATGCCGCGAGAACACCGGCACCGTCGATCCCACCCCTTTCCCCGGCCCATTCCCCCACCCGAACCGGCCGCGTCCCGAGGAGCTGCGCTGATGACCAGCGTTCTGCGTACCCAACAAGGCGACACCCTGGATCTCGTTTGCCTGCGGCACTACGGCTACACCCGCGGCGTCACCGAGGCCGCCCTCGACTACAACCCAGGTCTGGCCGAACTCGGCCCGGTCCTGCCCATCGGCACCCCCGTCACCCTGCCAGACGTCCCCGCCACGGCCACCGCCGGCACCGCCGTGCAACAGCCGGTGAACCTCTGGGATTGATCCCATGCGCGAGAAACCCGACATGCCCGACCGTCCCGATACCTGGGCCTTCCTGATCGCCTGGTTCCAGGACCACTGGCCTTCCTTCTATGCCGGCCTGATCGGCACGGGTGTCGCCGCCCTGCGCGTCGCCTACGGTGGCGGCACCTTGCGACAGATGCTGCTGGAGGCGCCGCTGTGCGGCCTGATCACCGTCAGCGCCTGTGGCGGCTTCGAATTGTTCAGCCTATCCAGCACCACGGCGCCCTTCTTCGGCGGGATCATCGGCCTGCTCGGTGTCGAAGGCGTGCGCAAGCTGGCCGATCGCTACCTCGACCGCAAGGTGGATCTGCAATGAGTGCGGCCATGCCCCTGCGCCAGGGCGACCAGGGCCCGGCGGTGCAAGCCCTGCAGCAGGCTCTGGCCGCCCAGGGTTTCGCGCTCGTCGCCAGCGGCACCTTCGACGCGACGACCCTGGCCGCCGTCCAGGCTTTCCAGCAGCGGGCCGGCCTGCCGGCGGACGGTCTCGCCGGTCCGCGTACCCTGGCCGCGCTGGGCGGCGCCGCGGATTCCCGCCAGTTGGCCCCCGCCGATCTGCGGAACGCCGCCACCACCCTGGTCGTCCCCCTGGCGGCCGTCCAGGCGGTCACCGAGGTCGAATCCCGCGGCAGTGGCTTCCTGGAAGACGGCCGCCCGGTGATCCTCTTCGAACGCCATGTTTTCTACGCTCGCCTGGTCGAACGTCGCGGTCGTGCCACGGCCGAATTGCTGGCCCGGGACTATCCCAACCTGGTCAATCCGCAGCCCGGCGGCTACGGCAACGGCACCAGCGAATGGCAACGGCTCACCCTCGCCCGCCAGCTCGACGAGAACCTGGCCCTGGAGTCGGCCAGCTGGGGCCTGTTCCAGATCATGGGCTACCACTGGCAGACCTTGGACTATGCCGGGATCCAGGACTTCGTCGCGCGGATGAGCAGCGGCGCGGCCATGCAACTGGAGGCCTTCGTGCGCTTCCTGCGCGCCCAGCCGGGGCTGCTGCAGGCCCTGCGCGCCGGCAAATGGGCGGACTTCGCCCGGGGCTACAACGGCCCCGGCTATGCCCGCAATATCTACGACATCAAGCTGGCGCGCGCCTTCGCCCGCTACAGCGCGGAGTCCGCTCGATGAGCCACGACCCGCAGCGTCCCGCCTACGACGGCGACGTCTTCGTCCTGCCGGCTGGCGCTTCCCTGGAAGACGCCGAACGCCTGGCCGAGACCATCCAGCGCGCCAGCCCGGGGGTCAAGGCCATCGTGGTGGTCGGCGATCCCCGCCATCTGGATTGCGCGGCGCTCGGCCACGCCGGCTGGCAAGCGCTATGAACCTATTGGCGGCACGCCTGCTCGGCGCCCTGGCGCTGCTGGTCGGCTGCGTCCTGCTAGGCCTGCTGCTGCATGCCCAGCAATTGCGCCTGCAACTGGTCGGCGCCGAACGCGACAGCGCCCGCCAGGCCGTCGGCACGGCCCAGACCGAACTGCGCCAACTGCAGCAGGTGCTGGACCAGCAACGCGCCGCCCAGCAGCAACTCCAGACCACCCAACACGACCTGCGTCGCGAACTGGATCTTCGCCGGCGCCGGTTGCAGGAGCTCGAAGATGAAAACCGCGATCTCAAGGCCTGGGCTGTTCAGCCTCTGCCTGCTGCAGCTCGCCGGCTGCGCCAGCGCCCCACCCTCGACGGTGCCGGCGCTTACCGTGACTGGCTGTCCCATGGTGACGCCCTGCCAGCTACCGGCCACGGCGCCGCGCAGTAACGGCGAACTGCTCGCCGACGCCGATACCCTGGAGGCGGCGTGGGCCGACTGCGCCGCCCAGGTCGACCAGATCTACACCCTGCAGCAGGCCCAGCATGAACAAACCCGCTAGTCTTCGCGCCCAGCTGCTCGCCAGCATCCCGGAACTGCACGACAACCCCAACCGCCTGGCCCTCACCGTCACCCAGGGCCGACTGCACTGCACCGGCGCCACCAGCCTGTCCTGGGAATACGCCTACCAGTTGCGCCTGACCCTGACCGACTTCGCCGGCGATGTCGACCTGGTGCTCCTGGCGCTGCTGCTCTGGGTCCGGGAAAATCAGTCCGACCTGCTGGTCAGCCTCGACCAGGCCGCCCAGGGCATCGGCTTCGAGATGACCACGAGCGGCCTGTCCCTACTCCTGCCCCTCACCGAAAGAGTCGTGACCCAGCGCCAGGCGGACGGCTCCTACCAGCTGAGCCGCCCCGCCGAGCCGCACTACAGCCCCTACCTGGCTGCCGGTACCTGGCAGCTCGCCACGGCCGATGGTGCGCTCAGCGGATGGCGGTCCAGCGCAGCTGGCGATGCCGTGGCGCTGGCCATGCCACATCCGAAGCGTAGTAAGGGCTGAGGGTGATAGCTGCTGGGGTGGCGACATTCGTCACCCTTGCTTGTCGGCCCGGCCACCACAACCCGGGCCTGCTGCACCCAGGCCGGGCGCCCGCCATGCTGGCTGGTACCGAGAGCTTGCAGACAATCTCGCCAAGCCACGCCCGCTGATCCACCGGCAGACCACCGAACGTGGCGGCCGCTTGCCTGGAGCAACCCGCCATGGTCGACACCTTCAGTCCCATAGATCTCAGCCAGTTGCCAGCGCCGACCATCATCGAGGCACTGGACTACGAATCCCTGCTCGCCGAACGCAAGACGCGTCTGATCGGCCTCTATCCCGCTGCCGAGCAAGCGGCCATCCGTACTCGCCTGGCGCTGGAATCCGATCCGGTGACCAAGATCCTGCAGGAGAACGCCTATCGCGAACTCATCCTGCGCCAGCGCGTCAACGACGCCACCCGCGGCGTGATGCTGGCCTTCGCCCGCGGCAGCGACCTGGACCAGCTCGGCGCCAACTTCGGCGTGACCCGGCTACTGCTGCAATCCGCCAATCCCAATGCCGTCCCACCCACCGCCGCCGTCTACGAGTCCGACGACGATTTCCGCGCCCGCATCCAGCTCTCGCCCGAGGGCTACACCACCGCCGGCAGCCAGGGCAGCTACGTCTTCCACGGGCTGTCGGCCGATGGCGACGTGCGCGACATCCAGGCCATCAGCACGGCGCCGACCCAGGTAACCGTCTACGTGCTGTCGCGCCGGCCTTCGGGCCAGGCCTCGCCAGCGCTGCTGGCCAAGGTGAGCACCGCCCTGAATGCCGAGAAGGTCCGCCCGCTGACCGACAAGGTGACGGTGCTGGCGGCGAACATCGTCGACTACCAGGTCGAGGCCGAACTGACCCTCTACGACGGCCCTGATGCCAAGGTGGTACTCGACGCCGCCTACAAGGCGGTGGAGGACTACGCCGCCAGCGTGAAGAAGATCGGCTACGACGTGGCCATCTCCGGCCTCTACCAGGCCCTGCACGGCGCCGGCGTCCAATCGGTGAAGCTCAAGCGGCCCGCGGCCAGCCTGGTCCTCGGCAACGGCGAGGCCAGCAACCTGACCGGGGTGACCCTCAGCGTGGCGGGGGCGACCAATGCGTGACCTGCTGCCACCCAACAGCACGCACCTGGAACGGCGCCTGGCCCAGGTCGGTAGCGCCATCAGCGAGGTGCCGGTACCCACTCGCTCGGTCTGGAACCCGGACACCGCTCCGGCCGAGCAGTTGCCCTGGCTGGCCTGGGCGCTGTCGGTGGACGCCTGGGATCCGCTCTGGAGCGAGAACCAGAAGCGTCAAACCATCCGCGCCAGCCTCCAGGTCCACCGCAGCAAGGGCACCTTCGGCGCCATCAAGGACGCCCTGGCCGCCCTGGGTTATCCCCTGCGCGTTCAGGAATGGTACCAGCAGACGCCACCCGGTCAGCCCGGCACCTTCCGCCTGTTGATCGAAGTCGACCAGGTCGGCGTGCCCAACAGCAGCGCCGAACGCTTCCTGGCCGTGGTCGAGGCCGCCAAGAACCTCAGGTCGCACCTGGACACCATCGAACTGCGGGCCACCACCAAGGCGAGGGCCTATTCAGCTTGCGTCGCGCGCGCCGGCCAGGAGCTGACCCTGCGCCCCTCCGATACCCAATACGCGGCCCATGAGCCTAGCTTCGTCGAGGCCGAGTCCGGGCTGAATCAAATCACCAACGTAGGCCTGGTCCAGGCGCTGGAACTGAAAAATGGCTGACATGACGCTGCCCGAGGTAATCACGCGCTTCCGTGGTAACGAGGGGCGGATTAACGACTTCACCAACGGCAACTCCGCCGGCTACTACACCACCATCGACGGTAAGCAGGTCGAGACGCTACCCAGCCTTGTCACGCGCCTGGCTGCGGCCATTGCGGCGGCCAGTGCTACCCGCAACGACCTGGCAGCGACCACCGGCAGTACCTTGGTTGGTCACGGCAGCGTGACGCTCAAGGCCTATCTCGATGCCCAGGCGACCGCGCAAGGCAACATCAAGACGACGGCGGATGCAGCCTTGCCCAAGACAGGGGGCACCTTGACCGGCTCCCTCCTTCTCAAGGGGCCTCCCAGTCAGGCTCTCGAAGCCGTCACCAAGAGTTATGCCGATCTGCTGGCAATGCAGTCGGGTTATCAAGAATTCACCAGTTCCGGCACTTTCAACAAGCCTGACGGCGCGAAGTTTATTTATGTCGAAGCGGTGGGGGCTGGCGCTGGAGGTAGTTATGTAGTCCAACCAGGTAACAATTCGAGCTATTGGATTGCGGGCGGTGATGGTGGCGCTTTTAACGCCAAATTATTCCGGGCGAGCGATATTCCATCATCGGTATCCATTGTTACGGGAGTCGGCGGCAAGGGAGGAACATTTTCGTCGTCAGAAGGAAAGTCCGGTAGCGCAACTACCTTTGGCTCGTTGTTACAGGCCGCGGGATCATATCAGACAATTTCATATGCCGCGCAGTATGGGTATACGGCAATCAACAGAGAGTGGTCATTCGGCGGCTCGCTCGGTGGAAGCTCAATCAAGGGCGGAGGTTCGGGCGGCAATGCTTATGCCCGGAACGAAGCCGGGACAATCATCTATGGCGCGGCACCCGGCGGCGCCTCTAGCGATGCAGGCGCCGGCGGTGCTGCAAACAACAGCGCATCGACACCTGGGCAAAACGGCGTCTTTCCAGGTGGCGGCGGCGGCGGTTGCAATGGCGGCACCAAGGGCGGCGATGGGGCTAACGGCAGAGTCAGAATATGGTGGTGGGGATGAGCAGAGCAGCAGCGATAATTGAAGACGGAAAAGTTGTCAATATTGCCTCCATCACTGATGACGAGCAGGGGTTTGACTTCGCGCATTCGCAAGGCTGGGTGGTTCTTCCAGAGAATTATGATGTTGACATAGGCTGGTTATATGACGGCAGCACATTCTCGCCCCCTCCCGTAGTTGTAGTGCCCGTCGAGTCTTATCAGGTTGATCAAGAGCGCGACCGCCGAATTTCCGTGGGCTTTATCTTTGATGGTAAGACCTACCAGACAGAGAGTCAGAGTGATCGGGAAAATATTCTTGGCGCCCTCGGTACCGCTCTGGCTGCGATTGCTGTGGACGGCGCCCAGGCCGGCAATCTCCACTGGGCTGATCCGGGCTTCGACTTCTTCTGGATCGCTGCGGATAACTCACGGGTGCCCATGGATGCGCAGACCTGCCTCGCCTTCGCCCGCGCCGCAGTGGCTCGCAAGAGCCTGCTAGTCATCGCTGGCAATACGCTCAAGCAGCTGCAGCCCATACCGCAGGATTACACCGACGATAAGTATTGGCCGCCCGTGGAATCGACCACCAAGGCGCGCACCAGCAAGGGCTGACCATGGACTTCCACACGATCCACACGGCCTACGGCCTCAAGCGCCTGGCCCAGGCCGAGGCCTCGGGCGTTCCCGTGAACCTGCTGCAGGCAGCGGTTGGCGACGGCAACGGCAACGCAACAACCCCAGTCGAGACACAGACCCAGTTGGTTCGCGAGCGCTACCGCACGACGCTCAATCGGGTGTATCAGGATCCGGACGAGCCACGAGCCTTCGTGGCTGAGCTGATCATCCCGGCGGCGGTCGGTGGCTTCACCATGCGCGAGATTGGCATCTACGACGACCAGGGCAGCCTGTTTGTGGTGGGTAACCTGCCGGACACCTACAAGCCGGTCGCGGGGGAGGGCGCCTATTCGGACGCGACTATCCGGGTGCAATTCCTAGTCTCGAACGCCTCGGTCATCAGCGTCGCCGTCGATCCGAATGTGGCGATCGCCTCGCACACCTGGGTGCTCAATACCTTCGCCAAGGCGCTGATCATTCCGGGCGGCACTACTCGGCAGGTACTGGCCAAGACGGGCAATGCCGATGGCGCCTATGCCTGGACCGACCCCACCGAGGCGAACGTGGTGGTGCGCTCCATCGAAGAAATCCAGACGCTGGCGGCCAATCAGACCGTGGTCAACCTGGCCAAGACCACCACCGTCGGCCTCTCGGTCTACGTTGCCGGTACCCGGCTCCGGCCGAGCGAGGAATGGACCGCGACCAGCAGTACCATCCTGACCCTCGCCAAGAGTTACGCGGCCGGCACCAAGATCGCATTGGCGCAGAACGATCCGCTGGGGACCTTCTTCGATCCGCTGCTGCGCGCCCAGAACCTGGCCGACGTACCGGACAAGGCCAAAGCCCGCGCCAATCTCGAGCTCTACAGCAAGAGCGAGGTGGAAGGCCTGATTCCCCGGGTACCGGCAGGCACCGTGGTCTACTTCGCTGGCACCACCGCGCCGGCCGGTTGGTTCAAAGCCAATGGTGCGGCCATCTCCCGCACCGCCTACGGCGAACTCTTCGCCGCCCTGGGCACTTTCCATGGCGCGGGCGATGGCTTCACTACCTTCAACCTGCCGGATCTGCGCGGTGAATTCATCCGCAGCCTCGACGACGGCCGCGGGGTCGACAAGGGCCGTGGCCTGGGCACCGCCCAGGGCAGCCAGAACCAGGAGCACAGCCACGCCGGCCGCACCGCCACGGCCGGTGCCCACTCCCACTCCTACATGAACACCGACACCTTCGAGACCAGCACCAGCGGTCTGTCGGGCGGTAACAACTTCACCGACCGCGACAGCTACTACAGCACCAGCACCAACGGCGACCACAGTCACGCCCTGACCATCGATTCCAGCGGCGGCAACGAAGCCCGCCCACGCAACGTCGCCCTGCTGGCCATCATCAAGTACTGAAGGAGTGCCCATGGACAAGCTCGTCTACCAGCTCGACCACGCCGGCTTCTACCTGGGCGAGACCGTCGCCGACGCCTCACCGCTCGATCCCGGCGTCTATCTCCTGCCGGCACGTTGCGTGGAAACGCCGCCGCCCACCACCTGGGAGGACAGCCAGTGGCCGCGCTGGGACGGCAGCGCCTGGCGCCTGGTCAATCGTCCCAAGGCCTTCGCGGCCGAGGATCCGGTCGACAAGCTCAAGGCCTTCCTGGCCGCCAACCCGGACGTGGCCCGGCTGATCGGCACCGCCTGAAGTTGTCGGCGGCGCGCCGACAACGCCCGTCAGCTGCGGCGCGCCCGGGCGAGCGCCATGCTGGCGGCATGAACGAATTCGCTGCGCTGTCCCGCCTCCTCGAGAACCTGATCCGCCTCGGCACCATCGCCGCGGTGGACCACGGCAGTCTCACCGAACCCCGGCCCGCCCGCGTCCGCGTGCAGAGCGGTGACTTGCTGACCGGCTGGCTGCCCTGGCTGACCCTGCGCGCCGGCAGCAGCCGCGAGTGGGACCCGCCGACCCTCGGCGAGCAGGTGCTGCTGCTCAGCCCCAGCGGCCAGACCACCCAGGGCATCGTCCTCTGTGGCCTGTTCAGCCAGCTGCTGCCGGCCAATGGCGACCGCGCCGACCTGCACAGACGCAGCTACCCCGACGGCGCCGTCATCGAGTACGACAGCCAGGCCCATCGCCTGAGCGCGGTGCTGCCCGAGGGCGGTGTCACCCAACTGACCAGTACCGGCGGCATCACCATCGTCGGCCCCATCACCCACCAGGGCGACTACACCCAGACCGGCAACCAGAAGGTCACCGGCCAGGTCACCGTCAGCCAGGACGTGGTGGCGGCCGGCATCAGCCTGGTCAAGCACAAGCACGGCGGCGTCCAGAGCGGCGGCAGCCAGACAGGAGCACCCGCATGAATCGCAACACCGGCCAGGCACTGGGCGACCTCGAGCACCTGCAGCAATCGGTCACCGACATCCTCACCACGCCCATCGGCAGCCGCCTGATGCGGCGGGACTACGGTTGCGACCTGTTCCGCCTGCTCGACCAGCCGCTCAACGGTGCCCTCGGCCTGCAGGCCAAGGCCGTCGCGGTGATCGCCCTGCTGCGCTGGGAGCCGCGCCTCAACCTGACCCATATCGATCTGGTCCAGGGCGATCATCCCGGCCAGGCCTTCATCGAGCTGGAGGGCTACAGCACCGTCAACGACGCGGCCGTCAGCCTGCGCGCCCCGTTGGTTCTGGGGGGCCTGTCATGACCACCTTTACCCCTATCGATCTGAGCCAGCTGCCGGCGCCGAGCGTGGTCGAGCCGCTGGACTTCGAAAGCCTGCTGCAGGCGCGCAAGGAGAGACTGGTCAGCCTATGGCCCACGGCCGAGCAAGCCGCCCTGCGTGCCCGTCTGGCACTGGAGTCCGAGCCGCTGACCAAGCTGCTCGAGGAAAACACCTATCGCGAATTGCTGCTGCGCCAGCGGGTCAACGAGGCGGCGCTGGGCACCATGCTGGCCAAGGCCCGCGGCAGCGACCTGGAGCAGATCGCCGCCGGCGTGAATCTGACTCGCCTAGTGGTGACCGCTGCCAATCCCAATGCCGTACCGCCCACCGCGGCCGTGCTGGAGACGGACGATGCCCTGCGCGAGCGGGTGCAGATGGCCTGGGAAGGCCTCAGCGTGGCCGGGCCGCGCAACGCCTACATCCTGCATGCGCGCAACGCCAGCGGTAAGGTCGCCGACGCCAGCGCCACCAGCCCCAGTCCGGCGGTGGTAACCGTCACAGTGCAGAGCCTGGAGGGAGACGGCAGCGCCTCGGCCGAGTTGCTGGCCACCGTCAGCCAGGCCCTCAACGACGAGGACGTGCGCCCGGTGGGCGATCGCCTGACCGTGCAATCGGCGCAGATCCTCAGGTACCAGGTCAAAGCCGTGCTGCACCTGGCCAACACCGGTGCCGAGGGCGAAGTCATCCTGGCCACCGCCCGGCAGCAGTTGGCCGCCTACGTCAACCAGCGGCGCCGCCTCGGCGTACGGGTGTCGCGCTCCGGTATCGATGCCGCGCTGCACGTCGCCGGGGTGGCCTGGGTCGAGCTCAAGGACTGGCAGGACCTGACCCCGACCGAAGCCCAGGCGGCCTACTGCACCGCCATTAGCGTCACCCTGGGCGCCTGACCATGAAGACGCTGCTGCCACCCAACAGTACCCCGCTGGAACGCCTAGCCGCCGAGGCGCTGGCCGGCATCGGCGAGGTGCCCGTCCCGCTGCGCGACCTGGCCGACCCCGACCGTTGCCCCGAAGAACTATTGCCCTACCTGGCCTGGGCCCGCTCGGTGGATCGCTGGGACAGCGGCTGGAGCGAGGCCACCAAGCGGCAGGTCATCAAGTCCGCCTACTTCGTCCATGCCCACAAGGGCACCATCGGCGCCCTGCGCCGGGTGGTGGAACCCCTGGGCTATCTGATCCGCGTTCATGAATGGTGGCAGGAGAGTCCGACCGGCATCCCGGGCACCTTCCGCCTGGACGTCGGTGTACTCGACAGCGGCATCACCGAGACCATGTATGACGCCATGAGCCTGCTGATCGACGACGCCCGCCCAGTCGGCCGGCATCTGGTCGGCCTGGCCATCAGCCTGGAAACCCGCGGTGCCGCAAGCGTCGGCCTCGCGACCTACCAGGGCGAGATCCTCAGCGTCTACGCCTATCAGCCCGACGCCATCGTCGTCAGCGGCCAGGCCCTGCTCGGCGCCGGCAGCACCCACACCCTCGATACCCTGAGCATCTATCCATGAGCCAGACCTACTACGCGATCCTCACGGCCATCGGCGAGGCCAAGCTGGCCAACGCCGCGGCGCTCAACACCACCCTGAAGATCGCCAAGATGGCGGTCGGCGATGGCGGTGGCGCCGTGCCCACGCCCACCCGCACCCAGACGGCCCTGGCCGGCGAGTGGTATCGCGCCGGCCTCAACACCCTGATTGTCGATCCCAACAACGGCAGCCAGATCATCGCCGAACTGGTCATCCCCGAGGCCACCGGCGGCAACTGGATCCGCGAGATGGGCCTGTACGACAGCGACGGCAACCTGATCGCCGTGGCCAATACCCCGCCCAGCTACAAGCCGCAACTGGCCGAGGGCTCTGGCCGGACCCAGGTGCTGCGCATGATCCTGGTCGTCAGCAGCACCAGCTCCGTGGAATTGAAGATCGATCCCAGCGTGATCCTGGCCACCCGGCAATACGTCGACATGGCGACTCAACAGGCGAGCGAAGCAGTTCGGGGCACAGCCAAGATCGCGACGGAAGTGGACATCTCCGCGGCAACCGACGACACCCGCTTCATCACTCCGAAAAAACTCGCCAACTGGTGGAGTGCGGCGATGAGGCAAGCCAGCGAAACCAGCTTCGGCTGGACCAAGCTGGCCACTCAAGCGCAGGTGAATTCGGGTACCGACGATGCCACCACCGTTACCCCGAAGAAGCTGCGGACCGGCTTCATAGTTAGCTTCGGGACGGTCGGCTGTATCGCTCTTCCCACCTGGCTGGGCGGCTTCATTTTGCAATGGGGCTCGATCAGAGCCGCGAATGTGAACTGGGTGGTGGCGACGTATCCAATCGCCTTCCCTAATGCTTGCTACGGCGTATGGGGGACCATCTACAACGACACGAACGGCGCAACAGATTCGGTTCGCAGAACTACGTCCCCGAACCCGTTGACCCAGGCAACCTTTGCCGTCTCCAACTCAGATGGCGGCACATCCGTCGGCTGGCTCACCATCGGCCGATAAGGAGGCCCCATGAAATACTTCGTTTCTCGCTCAACCCGCGGGCTCTATCTCAGCCAATTACACGCGCAGATCCCGGAAGACGCTGTCGAGATCAGCCCAGAACAGTACGAGGCGTTCAAGGGCCAATCTGTCGTTTGGAGCGACTCGGGCGACCCAAGTATTTACGACCCTCAGCACGACAAGGATGTGATCCGAGCGGTGATCGCCGGAGCCTGCGACGCCACCATCCTTGAAGGCTTCGTCTCAGCGGCCCTGGGTTCAGAACACCGCTACCCGGCCAAGCTGACCGACCAGAGCAATCTGCAGGCGTCCGTGCTGGCCTCCCTCATTCCCGGCCTGGCCGAGGATTGGACCACACCGTTCTGGTGCCAGGACGCCACCGGCACCTGGGCCTACCGCCCCCACACCGCTCCCCAGATCCAGCAGGTAGGCACCGACGGCAAGAATGCCATCAATGCCTGCATTGCCCGCAAGATCGCTCTGGAACAGCAGTTGGCCAAGGCCACGACTCTTGCCGAGATCAAGGCCATCACCTGGACGGCGCCGCAGTGATGCGCCTGGGGTTCTACAAGGCCCCTGGCGACACCTTCGACCGGCTCATCCGCACCTGGACGCGCAGCCCCTATTCCCACTGTGAGCTGGTGCTGCCGGATGGCCGCTTCATCTCCAGCTCCCCAGGGACGGCGGTGTCCGCGCCAAGGTCATCGAGCCAGACCCAGCGGTCTGGGACTTCCTGCCCCTGCCCTGGCTCCAGCCGACCCACGTCGAACAGTTGCTCGAGCAGGAAGTCGGCGCCGGTTACGACTGGCTCGGCATCCTCGGCAGCCAGATCCTGCCGACCGGCTTCCAGAGCCGGTCGCGCTGGTTCTGCTCGGAGTTCTGCGCCCAGGCTCTAGGGCTGGAGCAGCCACACCGCTACAGCCCGGGGCAACTGGCCGAGGCTGTCCGCTGGGCTTCGACTCTGAACGCAATCTTGTAGCGCCCCCCACCACAACCCCCACCCCATGACCCGGCTCGCCGGGTCCGCCAGCCTGTGCAGCGTCATCCTTTTCCCGGCGCTTTCCTCCATGGCCGCTCCCGCAACGCTCCGGCGCCCGTCCCGTTCTGGGCGTCGCCCTTCTCGACTTCGCTCCAGTCGCGTTCCGGAACATAGAGCGCGCACGCCCGGCTTCTCCCGCCCGCCTCATCCTCGCGGAGTCCACCCATGATCGATCTCTCGCAACTCCCCTCACCCACCGTCGTCGAGCCCCTCGACTTCGAGACGCTGCTGGCCCAACGCAAGGCGCGCCTGCTCGCCCTCTGGCCGGTGGCCGAGCAAGAGGCGCTGGCCGCCCGGCTGGCCTTGGAATCCGAGCCGCTGACCAAGCTGCTCGAGGAGAGCACCTATCGCGAACTGCTGCTGCGCCAGCGCATCAACGAAGGCGCCAAGGCTACGCTGCTGGCCTATGCGACCGGCAGCGACCTGGAAAACCTGGCTGCCTGGTACGGGGTCACGCGGGCGCTGGTGACGCCAGCCGATCTCACTGCCAAGCCGCCACGCGCAGCCGTCTATGAAAGCGACGAGCGCCTGCGCCAGCGTACCCAGCTGGCGTTGGAGGGCTTCACCACCGCCGGCTCGCGCAACGCCTATCGCTACCACGCCCTGTCCGCCACGCCCCAGGTCAAGGACGTCGCCATCCTGCGGCCAGTCCAGGGCACGGTACGGGTGGTGGTGCTCGCGGCCACGGGCGATGGCACCCCCGACTCCGCCCTGCTGGCCCAGGTGGCGACCACCCTCAACGATGAAGACGTGCGCCCGCTGTGCGACACCGTCGAGGTCGGTGCCGCCACGGTCCTTACCTACGAGGTTAAGGCCACCCTGCAGCTCTACCCTGGCCCCGAACTGACCGTGGTCCGGCAAAACGCCCTGGCCAAGGCCCAGGCCTATGTCGCCGAGCGCCATGCCTTGGGCAAGGACATCACCCGCTCCGGCCTGTTCGCCGCCCTACACCAGAGCGGCGTGCATAACGTGCGCCTGGTCAGCCCGGCCAACGACCTCGCGGTAACCGCCGATCAGGCTGCCTATTGCAGTGCCATCAGCCTGACCACGGAGATCCTCGATGACGCCTGAGTCGCTGCTGCCACCCAACCGCACCCGCCTCGAGAAGGCCCTGGCCGCGGCCGGCGCCGACCTCGCGGCGCTGCCGGTGCCCTTGCGCGATCTCTGGAATCCCTGGCGGTGCCCGGCCGGCCTGCTGCCCTGGCTGGCCTGGGCCGTCTCGGTGGACGACTGGGATGCCAACTGGGGCGAGGACAAGAAGCGTCAGGTCATTGCCGACTCGGTGCGCATCCATCGCCACAAGGGTACTCGCGGCGCGGTGCGTCGGGCGCTGGCCAACCTGCTCGGTAACCAGGACTTCACCCTGCTCGAAGGCGCCCAGGGCGGTCATTACGACGCCCGCTACGCCTACGACGGCGAGCGCTTCCACAGCCATGCCGAGCATTGGGCCCAATACCGGCTGTACGTCCGGCAACCCATCAGCATCGCCCAGGCGTCGCTGATCCGCAGCACCCTGGCCGACGTCGCCCCGGCGCGCTGCGAACTGCTGTCCCTCAACTTCACCGCCGCGCTCAATGACCACAGCGGCACCTTCCACTACGACGGAAGCTTCACCTACGGAGTCGCCTGATGGCCAATCTCACCGAACAGAACCAGTATGAAGACGGGATCTACCAGATCGAGAAAAGCGACCCGGTGGTCGGCGGTGCGGACGGCATCTCCAACCGCCAAGCCAACCAGTTGGCCAACCGCACCCGCTGGCTCAAGACGCGCTTGGACGGTCTGCTCGATGGCAGCCGCATTGCCACCCTAGCCGCCCGCCTGGCTACCTGGCGCAAGATCAATGGCGTGGCCTTCGACGGTAGCTCCGATATCACCGTCCAGGACGCCACCAAGCTGCCGCTCGCCGGTGGCCAAATGGAAGGGCCGCTGCGCGGCAAGGTCGGCGACACCAATACCGGAGGCTTCGTCTTCGATGCCGATACCGGCCTCTTCAGCAACGCTGAGGATCGCTTGAAACTGGTGGCGGGTGGCAAGGTGCTGCTGGAAGGCAGTCTCAAGGGGCCGTTGCAGGCCTACTGTGGCTTACGCGTTCCCAAGGGTGCTCCAGCGGCGCTGGATGCCTCCTACCAATCGGGTTACACCTTCGGTGCCGATGGCGACACCGGTCTCTTCGCCGAGGGCGGTACCGAGAATTCCTCCTCGAACCTAGTCTTGCGCATCGACAACATCGAGGTTGGCCGCCTGGCGCTCTTCACCAAGCTGAACTCACCCAATGGCTTCACGCGGTTAATAAGTGGCCAGATCCTGCAATGGGCCGAGTTTTCAGTGAGCCACAGCGCCGGCCAGATCGTTGCCTGGCAGGTCACCCTGCCTACCACCTTCCCGACCCAGTGCCTGCAAAAATTCGCGGTCCTGGGCAGCGGGTGCACACCGAGCAAAGTCTGCCTCACCGTCGAAGGCGGCAGCCGCAACAGCTTGGAAGGTTTTCTGTATTCGGAAATAGACGGCAGCCGACTCATCCGCGTCTTCGCGATAGGAGAATGATCATGAATCTCTACTGGAGCCCCTCCCTGGCTGGCTTTTGTCATGCAGGTGTCATAGACGAGTTACCCAGCGATGCCGTCGCCCTGAGCGAAGCGCACTACCAGGCGCTGCTCGATGGCCAGACCCAGGGCCAACGGATCGTCAGCGCCGCGGATGGCCAGCCGCGGCTACAAGATCCGCCGGCCCCTAGCCAAGACCAACGCGCCGCCGCCGAGCGCTCCTGGCGCGACAAGCGTCTCGTCGGCACCGACTACCTAGTAGTCCGTCACCGCGACGAATTGGAGGCCGCACGTGCTACCTCCCTGACCGACGCGCAATACCGCGAGCTGCAGGCCTACCGATTGGATCTGCGTGACTGGCCCCGGGCCTCCGGCTTTCCCGACCAGCACAGCCGCCCGGTAGCGCCCGAGTGGCTGGCCAGCCTCTTTTCGAACTCCGACTTGTAGCCCCGCTCCCCACAACCCCCTTGCCACGACAGGCGCAAGGGATTGCGCCAGCCTGTGCAACGTCACCTAACCATCTGCGCAGGCAAACCCTCATGGCTGACTATCATCACGGCGTCCGTGTCCTCGAAATCAACGAAGGCACTCGCTCCATCTCCACCGTTTCCACCGCGGTCATCGGCATGGTCTGCACCGCCAGCGACGCCGACGCCACCGCTTTCCCGCTGGACACTCCCGTCCTGCTCACCAACGTCCAGGCGGCGGTCGCCAAGGCCGGCACCAAGGGCACCTTGGCGGCTTCGCTGCAGGCGATCGCCGACCAGTCCCAGCCGCTCGTGGTGGTGGTACGGGTCGCCGACGGCGCCAACGCCGCCGAACTGACCAGCAACATCATCGGCGGTGCGGCCAACGGCAAGTACACTGGCATGAAGGCCCTGCTGGCCGCCAAGGCCCAGCTCGGTGTCACCCCGCGCATCCTCGGCGTGCCCGGCCTGGACACCCTGGAAGTGACCACTGCCCTGGTCGCCATCGCCAAGCAGCTGCGCGGCTTCGTCTACGCCAGCTGCAACGGCTGCGCCACCAAGGAAGACGCGGTCACCTACCGCGGCAAGTTCGGTGCCCGCGAGCTGATGCTGCACTGGCCCGACTTCCTGGCCTGGTCCACCACCACCAACACCACCGTCACCGCCAACGCCACCGCCCGTGCCCTGGGCCTGCGCGCCCAACTGGACCAGAGCGTCGGCTGGCACAAGACCCTGTCCAACGTGGCCGTCGACGGCGTCACCGGCATCAGCAAGGACGTGTTCTGGGATCTGCAGAACACCGCCACCGACAGCGACTACCTGAACGGCAAGCAGGTCACCACCCTGATCAACCACGACGGCTACCGCTTCTGGGGCTCGCGCACCACCAGCGCCGATCCGCTGTTCGCCTTCGAGAACTACACCCGTACCGCCCAGGTGCTGGCCGACACCATGGCCGAGGCGCATTTCTGGGCCAACGACCGGCCCATGCACCCGAGCCTGGTGCGCGACATCGTCGAAGGCATCAACGCCAAGTTCCGCGAGCTGACCCGCCAGGGCTACCTGCTGGGCGGCGAGTGCTGGTACGACGCCGACGGCAACGAGAAGGAGTCGCTCAAGGCCGGCAAGCTGTTCCTCGACTACGACTACACCCCAGTGCCGCCGCTGGAAGACCTCACCCTGCGCCAGCGCATCACCGACCGCTTCCTGGTCGACTTCGCCGCCCGCGTCAACGCCTGAACCTGATCCGGCGCGCCCCCTGGGCGTGCCTCTGGAGAGCATCCCATGGCCCTGCCCCGCACCCTCAAGAACCTCAACCTGTTCAACGACGGCAACAGCTACCTGGGCGTTGCCAAGTCCTGCACCCTGCCCAAGCTGGCACGCAAGATGGAAGCCTTCCGCGGCGCCGGCATGAGCGGCCCGGTCAAGGCCGACATGGGCCTCAGCGAAGAGGGTATCCAGCTGGCATGGACCCTCGGCGGTCTGGACCTGACGGCGCTCAAGCAATTCGGCGCGGTCGGTGCCGACGCCGTACCGCTGCGCTTCGCCGGTGCCTACCAGCGGGACGACAGCGGCGACGTCACCGCCGTGGAGATCGTCGTGCGTGGTCGCCACGAATCCATCGAGATGGGCGAAGCCAGTGCCGGCGGCACCACCGAGCACAAGATCACCACCACCTGCAGCTACTACAAGCTGACGGTGGATGGCGTCACCGTCATCGAGATCGATCTGCTGGCCTTCGTCGAGAAGGTCGACGGCAAGGATCGTCTGGCCCAGCAACGCGCCGCCCTCGGCATCTGACCCTTCCCGGGCCCGCTGCGGCGGGCCCGATCCAGCCTGCAAGGAATTCCCCCATGACCGCTACCACCCAAGACAACATCGTGGTCCTCGACCAGCCCGTACAGCGCGGCGAGACCCGTATCGAAGAGCTCACCCTGCGCAAGCCCACTGCCGGCGAACTGCGCGGCGTGTCGCTCTCCGAACTGCTCAACCTCAACGTCGACGCCATCGTCCGCATCGTCCCGCGCATCAGCCAGCCCAGCCTGAGCGAAGCCGAGGTGCGCGCCCTGGACCCGGCCGACCTGGTCGACCTGGGCGGGAAGATCGTCGGTTTTTTGCTGAAGAAGTCCGACAAGGCGGCGCTCTTCCCCGCCACGTAGAGGATGCGATGGCGGATCTCGCCATCACCTTCCACTGGCCACTGGACCAGCTCGATGCCATGGGCCTGGCCGAATTGATGGACTGGCGCGAACGCGCCCGTATGAGAGCCGCTCCCGATGGCGAATGACCTTCAGCTCCGCAACATGCCATCCGACTTGAGAGAGATCCTGGCCTCCATCAAGCGCATCGAACAGCGCCTGGGAACTTCCCAGGCGACTACTCAGACAGCCGCTGAGAAACGCCGCGAGGATTTCGACAAACGCGTGGAGCGACTGTCCGCCTTGCGCGAGATGGGCTCCAATACCCTTGAGCAGAGTCTCGGCCTGCTGACTCCCGCTTTGGAAGAAGCCAAACGCTTCAACCAGGAAGCCAACCGCATCGCGGTCCTCAACCTCGGCGACCAAGTTCCCAATGAGACCGTCGCGCAAGCCAAGACTATGCAGGTCTATGGCGCCAGCACCACTGATAACCTGCGCGCCGTGCGTCAAGCCCTGGCCGCCTTCGGCGACATCAGCCAAGCCAAACTGGCAGCGCCCACCATGGCCAAACTCCAGGTCGCCAACCAGGCTCTTTATGGCAAGGACGAAGGGGCAGCGAAATCCGCCCAATTCACCGCCATGCTGCCGGTCATCGCCGCCCGCGGTGGCCTGAAGGACGAGGCCGGCTTCAATGAGCAGGCTGACGCCATACAGAAGATTCTGGCCAACACCCAGGGTCGGGTCGCCGCGCCGGAATGGCTCAAGGTGCTGGATAAAGGCGGGCAAGCCGCACGCGGCCTGAACGCCGACGCCTTCTTCAACCGCCTTGAGCCGCTGGTGCAACAACTGGGTGGCGAAAAGGTGGGCGATGGCCTATCGGCCAGCTATCGCAACCTTTACCAAGGCACTACCACCGCGGCGGCGGCGAGCAAGCTGCAGAGCCTGGGCCTGGTCGATCCGGGTCGGGTCAAGACCAATGGCACCCACGCCACCCTAGACGCTGGCGCGCTCAAAGGCAGCGACCTGTTCGCCCAGGACCAGGCCGCCTGGCTGCAACAGGTCTTGCTGCCCGCGCTCAAGGCCAAGGGCATCACCGGTGATCGCCAGACCCTCGACGCCATCCGCAGCATACTGCCCGATCAGGCCGGTGCCGAACTGTTCACCCAGCTCTACCAACAGCACGATCAACTCGACAAGAGCGCTGCCAAGACGCGGGGAACCGCGGGTATCGATGGCCTATTTACCCAGGCACAGCAATCCCCCGAAGGGGCAGAGCTCAACCTGCAAGCACGCAAGGCCGATCTGTACCGGCAAATGGGCGATACCATCCTGCCCACTTACGTCAAGGCACTGGAAATCGTCGCCCAGGTCCTGGAGAAGGTTAACGGGTGGCTACAGGACAACCCCACTGCAGGCGGCTTCCTGATCACTCTCGCAACGGGCGCGAGCCTGTTGTCCGCTACCTTTGGAGCGCTGGCCACGGGCCTGGTCGGTATCATTACGCCCTTCCTGATGGTCAGGGGCGTGCTCGGCATGGCCGGTGCGGCCCTATCCGGGACGCTCGGCGCCTTGAGCAGCCTGGGCAGCGGCGCGCTCGGCGTGGTCAGCACGGGCTTGCAAGGACTGAGCAATCTGGGCGTTCGAGCGCTTCCCCTGCTTACTGGCAGCCTGGAAGCTCTGGGTAGCATAGGTAGCGGCGCCCTATCGATTGTAGCCACTGGGCTGCGTTTTCTCCTCGCACTGCCACTGGGTCCGGTGGTAGCCGGGGCCGCTGCTGTGGCCGGAGTCGGCGCCCTGGTCTATACCAACTGGGACAAAGTCGTCGGGATCTGGGGCGAACTGAAGAAATCCGCCTCTAGTGGCTGGGAGAAGCTCAAGAACGCCGTAGGTCCACAAGCGGACACCAAAACCTCCCCTATTAGCCTACTCGCCGATCGGGCCAGTGGCGGGGCGGATAACAATACTCTTTTGACAAAGCTCAAGACTGGCAAGGGCTTCACCGCGGCGGTGGCCATGGGTACGGCCGCGGCCTCGTTGCCCGGGATCGCCGCACCGCTGCCCATCAGCGAGCGACCACCGCTGACCAGTCTTGCCCCGGCGAAACTGGTCAGCGGCGTCGACACGACCCTGCCACAACTGGCCAGCGCGCAACGTCTCGCCGGCAGCAACATCCTGACCACGACCACGGCCACCGCCCCGCTACCCGGGATCGGCGCGCCCCTGACCATCGACAGCAGTCCACCCCTGACCAGCCCCGCTGCCACGGCACCGGCCGGCAACGATCTCTTCAACATCACCATAAACGCCCCGGCCAACGCGAATCCCCAGGAGATCGCCACCCTGGTGCGCAACGAGATCGCCCGCGAGAAGGCCGACCAGGCCGCGCGTAACCGCAGCAGCCTCCGAGATTGGAATTGACCACCATGATGATGGCCCTCGGCACCTTCGTTTTCAGCCTGCACACCCTGGCCTACAGCGAGCTCAACCGTAGTACAGCCTACAGCCACGCCGTGACCAAGCGCGTCGGCGCCCAGCCGGCCCGCCAGTTCGTCGGCAAGGGCGAAGACTCCATCACCCTGCCCGGCTGGCTCGCCCCCGAGCTGGCCGGCTCGCCCACCAGCCTCGATGTGCTGCGCCTCATGGCCAGTACCGGCAGCGCCTGGCCGTTGATCGAGGGCTCCGGCCGCATCTACGGTCTCTGGGTGATCGAAAGCCTCAACGAGACCAAGACGATCTTCTTCTCCGACGGCACCCCGCGGCGCATTGGCTTCACCCTCACCCTCAAGCGCATCGATGACAACCAGGCCGCCGAATTCCTCGGGACCGCGCTGGCCGCCACCAATGGCCTGCTGCGGAAGCTCCTATGATCAGCGAAGTCCTGGACCCTACCACCGGCCAACTGCGCCGCACCTCCCTGCGCGGGCCCAACCACGGTGACTATCCCCAACCGATCTATCGCCTGCGGCTCGATGGCAAGGACATCAGCGATCGCCTGGCGCCGCGCCTGGTCAGCCTGGAGCTGACCGACAAGCGCGGCCTGGAGGTGGACGAGTTGACCCTGACCCTGTCCGACCACGATGGCCGCCTACCCCTGCCGCCGCTCGGGGGAACCCTGCGGCTGGAACTGGGCTGGAGCAACACCGGCCTGGTCGACAAGGGCACCTATCTGATCGCCGAGATCAACCACAACGGCGCGCCGGATCTGCTCAAGCTGCGCGCCCGCAGCGCCGACCTGAGCAAGAGTTTCAAGACCCAGCGCGACCAGAGCTACAGCAACACCACCCTGGGCGAGGTGCTACGCATCCTGGCCGCTCGCCAGGGCCTTACCGCCGCCGTGGACGCCAACCTGGAGGCGAAACCGATTCTCCAGCTGGACCAGGCGCGGGAATCCGACGCCAACCTGCTGACCCGCCTCGGTGAAGAATATGATGCCGTCGCCACGGTCAAGGCCGGGCGCCTGCTGTTCATGCTCAAGGGCCAGGGCAAGACGGCCAGCGGCAAGGACCTGCCCCATATCATCCTCAGCCGCCAGGACGGCGATCAGCACCAGTACCTGCTCACCGTTCCCAACGATGGTGTACGCGCCTATTACTACGACGTGGACCAGGGCAAGCGCCTGGAAGAGGTGGTCGGCGATGGCAAGAACCCGCGCGACCTGCGCCACACCTACGCCAACAAGACCCAGGCGCACCAGGCGGCCGAGACGGAATGGCAGAGCCTGCAGCGCGGCGCCGCCACCCTCTCCTACCATCTGGCCCTCGGCTGCGCCGACCTCATCCCGGAACTCAGCTACACCCTGACGGGCATCAAGCCGGAGATCGACGACATCATCTGGTACGGCGGCGATATTAAGCACACCCTCAACGTAGATGGCGGCTTCGTCACCGAGCTCAGCGGCTTGCAGGCCATGCAGCCGGGGGATCTGGTCGCGGACCTGGTCACCGAGGTACCGCCCAAATACAGCGGTGTGCTGGCCTATTACCGGGACCCCGCGACCGGCAAGCAGGTCAGCCTCACCCGGGGCGACCAGGGCAATCCCTACCATCTGCGCTTTCTCTATTCCAGCAAGGAAGCGGCGCTCAAGGCCGTGGAGCGCGAAGCCAAGAAGATTGAGGAGCGCCAGGGGTCAGCCAAGAAGTCGACCTGAGGTCAGGCGTGGCAGCGGGATTCGGACCCACTGGAGCCGTTGGCTAGAGGCCGATCCCCCTTAGGGATGGCCTGGCGAGTCCGGGGCGGACTCAGTGCGGGCGGGGCAAAAAGCGTGGGGCGACGGCCGGCTGGTCGGCCCGGGGCGGCAACGGTCCCTGTACCTGCAGCAGGCTGTGCGCCAGGCGACAGAGGGTCATTTGATCGCTGCAGGACAGCTGACGAAAGGCCTGTACCAGCTCTAACTCGAAACGAGTGGGGAGCAGCACCGGTTGTCGCTCGTGCCATAGGGGTGTCAAACGCGCCTGATCCATCGGTCACCGCCTCCAAAAATACTGTATGCCAATACAGTACATTTTTGTGATACGGATCGCCAAGTGCTTCTCGTCGTAGTTGCGCAAAAGCTTGCCAGGCGTGCGGAACCCCCGATCTAGGCCCTGTAGCTCACTGCCCCGCATCCAGGGCGCCGTCGGCCACCGCCATGGCGAAGGCCATGCGCCGCACCGCATCCCGGCTGGCGTCCGACATCCCGCGGAAATAGCCGAGCAGCTCCGCCTCCAGGCTGGACAGTGCCGACTCGGTGACCGGCAGTGCCTCGCCGGTCACCACGAAGTGAATGTCCACGCCGTGCGGACGCAGCGCCGCCAGGTAGTTGGCATCGGGGCTGCGGTCGCCCTTCTCGTAATTGAACTGGCTGGTCTTGGTCACTCCCGCCAGGGCCGCGAAATCGGCCTGGTTCATGCCCAGCCGCAGACGCTCCAAACGCAACCGGTCGCCAATTTTCAACAAAAGTCTCCCTCGGCGATTGACTATTCAACATTTGTTGAATATCGTTCACCTCAATCACTTCAAATCACACGAATGTTAACTATGGCCGACACCTATGCCACCGAGCAAGCCTGCAAAGAGGCCCGAACGCGCCTGGAACTCCAGGGTATTTCCGTAAAGGAGTTCGCTCTGCGCCATCAACTCAACCCCAGCACCGTCTATGCGGTGCTCAACGGCCAGAAGAAATGCCTGCGCGGCGAGGCCCACCGCAGCGCCGTGCTGCTTGGCATCAAGCCGGCGCCAGCCACGGCCACCGGTGCTCCCCAAACGTGAGCGTCGCCCTGAACCACCCCGTCAGCCCTGCCTTCCGGAGGCCCGCCCATCATGAGTGAATTCCGCCTGGTCTGCCCCGCCTGCAACGGTCCCTTGGTGATCCGTTGCAGCAAGGGCGAGACCCCCTGCTTCCGCTCGCTCTGGTACCAGTGCAAGAACCTGGCCTGTGGTGCCACCTTCGGCGGTACCCAGACCATCGACTACCAGCTCAGCCCCTCGGGACTGGCAACACCGCGCCTGGTGTTGCCGCTGGCGCCCTCGAAGATCAAGCGCGCCGCCACCCAGGCCAGCCGCATGACCAGCAACCAGAAGGACCTGCTGGACCCGCTCGAGGAGCCCACGCCATGACCCACCACGACCTGGTCCCGGCCGGCTTCCGTCGCCGGCGCGACACCCAAGCGCAGGGCCCCTGGCTCGACCTGGCCGCCAGCAGCGCCGACCACCTGGTACTGGTCGACCCGTACGGCCAGCGCTATCGCATCCCGGTGGCGGACATCTCTGCCGCCCTGATCGAAGCGCCCGCGCGCCCTTCCCGCCGCTAAACCACCCACCTTGACGCCGCGCCATGCCCGCCTTGCGTGGGTAGGGGCGAGTTGCGCCCTGAAGAGGGGAAAGACCATGCCTGCCGAGCTCTGCATCCCGCTCCAGCTCACCCCCGCGCAAGCCCGCGCCTATCTGCGCTGGCTGGCCGCCCAGTATCGCGCCGGTCTGCAGGAGCACTGGTGGGACGACCGCTATCGCACGGTCCCGGCAGGTCCCCTGCGCCGCTGGCGCATCCACCAGGACCACCCGGCGCTGGCCGCCGTGGCCGATACCGCCCGCGCCCTGCGCGCCGAATTACGCACTCTGGAGCAGCGCCCGTGAAGCTGTGCCTCGATGTCACCCTGTCCCGCGAGCCCCAGCAGCCACCGCGGATCGTCTTCAACCTGCCGCTCTTGCAGGTGCAGCAGGCCTACAGCTGCGCCCAGTTGCGCGAAATCGCCCGCAGCTTCCAGATCCTCGCCCACGACGCCGAGCGTCAGCCCCAGGGTGCCCTGCGCCTGGTACGGGAGCTCACCGCGGATGCACAGGTGAACCCTTGACCCGCTACCCCATGGATCCGCAACTGCGCGCCGACCTGCTGCCGCGCCTCGAACGCGAACTCGGCCTCAAGCTCAGCCCCGGTACCCACTACCTGCGCAAGGGCGAATGCCCGGCCTGCCACCAGCGCGAACTGTTCACCGACTACGACGCCCCCTGGGTGGTGAAATGCGGCCGCGAGGCCAAGTGCGGTCAGAGCTGGCACGTCAAGGAGCTGTTCGCCGACCTCTTCGACGACTGGTCGGAGCGTTTCAAGCCGAGCGCGGCGGCCCCAGCCGCCAGCGCCGACGGCTACCTGCAATTCGCCCGCGGCTTCGACCTGGGCCTGATCAAGGGCTGGTACAGCCAGGAAACCTACTGGGACCGCGCCCAGGGCATCGGCTCGGCCACGGTGCGCTTCCCGTTGGCCAAGGGCGGCTACTGGGAACGGCTGATCGACCGGCCGGCGCGCTTCGGCAAGCAGAAGGCCCGCTTCCAGCCCGGCGCCAGCTACAAGGGCGTCTGGTGGTGTCCACCGGACCTGGACCTCTTACAGGTCGAGGAATTGTGGATCGTCGAGGGCATCTTCGACGCCATCGCCCTGCGCCACCACGACCTCGCCGCGGTCTCGGCCATGAGCAGCAACGCCTATCCGGAAGAATCGCTGCAGGAGCTGGCGCGGCTACGCGGCGGTCGCCTGCCTCGGCTGGTCTGGGCGCTGGACAACGAACCCGGTGCCCAGCGCTATACCCGTCGCTGGGTACGCCAGGCCCGGGCGCTGGGCTACCCCTGCACCGCCGCGCAGATCCCCCAGCCGGGGCGCAAGGTCGACTGGAACGACCTGCACCAGCGCTGGGCCTTCGAGCCCGAGGTGGCAACGCGGGCCGAACAGCGTGAACGCGACCTGGCCGAAGCCCGCCATCACGGCGCCCTGCTGCTGGCCGAGACCGCCAGCGAAAAGGCCGTGCTGCTCTACGAATGGCGCGAGCGCCACGAATTCCACTTCACCTTCGACAATCGCCTCTACTGGTTCAAGCTCGACCTGGACAAGTACAACAAGGCCCTCACCCACATCGAGGAGTCCGAGCGCGACGAGGATCGCCAGCTGACCAGCCAGCAGCAGCGCGACAAGGCCATGCGCCTGGCCGGCAACGTGGTGGAGATCGCCAACTGCGCGCCCCAGGCCCTCTACTTCCAGCGCAA